>DASWGL010000278.1:0-4105 GCA_036393735.1 Gemmatimonadaceae bacterium
CTACGCTGCACGCGCGGTTTCTTCTTCCGGCGGAAGAGCTCGATGACATTCGGGCGAAGCTCACGCCGGGTGGGCGTCTGGACCGACTTTACTCCGTGGACCTCGTGGATGATGCCGGCATGGTGCATGCCGAAGTCGAGAAGACCATTCACATCCGGCAACGCGACGCACTAACCTGAGCCAGGCCCGAAAAGCGAATGCCCGCAGAGCACAGGCGAAGTCGACGAAATATCAGACCCCTTCGATCTCGGTTGCCGCCCGGTCGAGGATTTCCTTGATCTTCCTGATTTGCTCCGGTGTCCTCGTTGATGTCTTCGATGCATAGATCGCCTTGCCGATGTTCTTGAATCCGCGGTGCACCTCCATCATCGGCTCTCCAAAAATGCTTTGAGCGAAGTCGGCGATTCGCGAGAAGATGTCATCGATGAGCGGCTGGTTTTCAGCGAGATACGCGCGCCCTTCTTCAGTGATCTCGTAGATCTTCTTGCCGCTCTCCTCCGGTCTCGCTCGCGCGTAGCCCAGATCCTCGAGCATCGTCAGTGTCGGATACACCGTTCCCGGGCTCGGCGAATACATCCCACCGAAGCGGTCTTCGATCTCCTTGATGATCTCGTAGCCGTGCCGAGGCTTTTCGTCGAGAAGGCGAAGAATCACGAACTTCAGGTGCCCCTGGTCGAACATTCTGCCGCCACCGAACGGCCCTCCGCGCGATTTGCCGCGGCCTCCCCAAAAAGTGCCGGCGTCAAATCCAAAGTTCTCCGGCCGCATCCCGAACGCCCAGGCGAATCCCGGCCTACAGTTTCTCTCGTGCATTGAGTTAACCCCGCCAAATTGGACTTATCGAGCCAGTGAGGCGTCAGTTGGCGCCTACGATAGTACTGGCGATATATCTTTAGATCAGAAGTTATAACGGGCGATATATCGGCGCAAGGTCGGCCGAAGGTTCGACACCGGCCGAATCCAAAAAGGAGCTTCAATGACGGCCGATGTAACGCCGGTAAGACGAGTGCGTAGCCCCCACCTCTCAGGTTGAGTCCAGTCTAGCTGCTCCCGTCACGGGTTTGGGCAACGGACACTACCACTCATCGGAGGTGCTATATGCGGTTTCGAAATACTGCGCTGATCTGCACGCTGGCGTTAGCTGCGGCGTCATGCGGCGGGAGCGGCGACTCCTCAACAGGGCCCGGTCCCGCGACAGGTCCATCCGGGTCCTATCGTGGAACGCTCGTCGGAAGCAATTCGAGAGGCGTCCTCGTCATTGTGTTCGCGACGCAAGGTGCTACGGCGATTACCGGCACGCTCACACTCACCGGCGCGGCGGTGGTCAATCTCAACGGAACCTACACAGCTTCTTCGAAACACGTGAGCCTGACTGGAGGTGGGTACACAGTCACGGGAGACTATACTGAATCGTCGACCCACTTTTCCGGCGATTACACCGGACCGAGCAGTGATCACGGTAGTTGGGCGGTTGAAAGTGGAACCGTGAAAGTATTTTGCGGAAGCTATACCGGTAGCGCCGCCGGTACGTGGAACCTGCTACTCAACGATGCGGGTCAGCTACGTGGTGTCGCTCAAACATCATCGGGTGCCATCGAGTTGGTGGGAACCTATAACTCTTCGAGTGGCGCCATCACGGTAACATCACCAGACGATGCAACTATCGGCGCCACTGGAACACTGAACGCGACAACGGGCGGTGGTTCGGGACACTGGACTGTCAGCGGTCAGACTGCGGGAGATTGGACGGCAAATACCAACGGCTGCTGACACGCCGTGGGAGAATCCAGGGGTGCACTCCATTGAGGGAGTGCACCCTTCTTTTCACAATTAATTCGTCTCGGTTCTTACGACAACCCGATTGCGATCGCTATCCACACCGAGACTGCACCCAGCGCGAACAGCACTGCATAAACGGGAACGAGAAACCGGATCCACTTCCCGTACGGAACTCCGCTCGCAGCGAGAATCGCCATCAACGCACCGTTGGTGGGCACGAGGATATCCGACAATCCACCACCGTACTGGTACGCGAGCACCGTTACCTGTCTCGACAATCCGAGCAGATCCGACAACGGCACCAGCACCGGCAGCGTCAGTACCGCTTGCCCGCTCACACTCGGCACCGGGAAGTGGACGAGCAGCTGCACCACCATCATGCCTGCGGCCGCTACTCCGACCGGAAAATGCGACAGCGGCGCGAACAAGCCGTTCACAATGGTGTCGATGATCTGCCCCTGCTCCGCTACCACGTAGATTGCGCGCGCAAAACCAAACAGCAAACCGGCGAACGCCATCGAGCGGAATCCTTCGACGAATGCTTCCGCCGTTCCGTTGACGCCGAGTCCTCCGATCAGTCCCGCGATCACACCCATGATGAAGAAGAGCGCGGACATCTGGTCGAAGTCCCACCCGAACTTCATGACACCGACGATGAAGATCGCGAAGGTCACGATGACGAGACCGAGCACGATGCCATCGCGCCCATTTACCACTTCGACCACCTCGCCGCTCGGACCTTCGCTCACCGTTCGTGTCCTTCTCGCGTAGCGAATCGTCGCCCCAATCCAGAGAGCCAACGCCAGCACCAGAAAAATGAGACGGTATCCCGACGCCGACAGGAGCGGCAGGCCCGCCAGTTTCTGCGCGATTCCAACCTGGAATGGATTGATCGGACTGAACGCGGAGCCAACTCCTGCCGCGCCCACGCTCATGGCGGCGGCAACGAGCGGATCGAATCCAAGCCGCGTCGTCAGGAGCAGCAGCACCGGCACCAGCGGTATGATCTCCTCCTGCATGTTCTCCAGCGCGCCGCCCGCCGCGAACGCGATGCAACAGATCGGGATCACGAGCAGCTCCCGGCGTTTGAGGCGCTGCACCATCCACCCCACGCCCCTTCGCAACGCACCCGTCTGATCGACCACGCCGAACGCACCACCGACCAGAAAGACGAGCGCGATCACAGATACCGCGTCCGCGATTCCCTTGGGAATCGCAACGACCGCCTGGAACGGCGTCACCGGTTGCTGAGGCACCGAGTGGTACGTTCCAGCCACCACTACTTTGCGGCCGGTCACCGGATCATCGCGCCGTTCGAATTGCCCCGCTGGCAGCAACCAGCTCAAAACCGCCACCAGCGCGATAAACCCAACGAGCAACGTCAGCGGGTGTGGAAAGCGAAGCTTCATTTCGGTCGGCCTCCTGCCCTTGTCGGCGCTTTTGCGACGCGACCCCAGCTGCGGTCGTCACGCGCAAAAATACCCCCTTAAGCGCAACGAATCCAATGAGTTACACTCGTCTGAATAAACAGAAACTGCGGGGCTTGCATCTTGCCGCTCTCCCCAACGCTATGGTGCCCTCGTGCACGCCGAGCGGCACAGGGAGTGTGATGGGAAGGATTTTCTTCAAGCGATCGGTTCACCTCGCATGATCCAACAGTCGTACAGCCTGGGCCTCGTCCTTTTCTCAATCGTGGTCGCCACCTTGGGCGCCTACGTCGCCGTCGAGATCGCGCAACGTGTCCGCGCCGCTCATGGCCGCCGCCGCATTCTCTGGACTTGTGGCGGCGCACTCGCGCTGGGACTGGGCATTTGGAGCATGCACTTCGTCGGCATGCTCGCGCTGCAACTGCCAGTTCTCATCTGGTACGACGCCCTTTTCATCTTCCTCTCGGGTGTCGCGGCGGTCGTCGGGTGCGCCATCGCTTTCATCATTTTCAATCGCGCCACGGTCAGCTGGTGGTTGCTCGCTCTCGCCAGCGTCTTCATGGGATTGGCGATCGCCGGCATGCACTATATCGGCATGGCCGGAATGCGGATGAGTGCGTACGTCAGCTACGATCCGCTCATCGTGGCAGCATCCCTGGGAATCGCGATCATATTCTCTTTCGCGGCGCTCGCTCTTACTCGCAATCTGATCGACACTCCCATGAGGCCAAGAGCGTGGCTCAAGAAAGCGGGAGCGTCGCTCCTTCTCGGCTTCGCGGTCACCGGGATGCACTACACCGGGATGGCCGCTGCCCAATTCACTAAGGGACCTATAGACTGGAGCCCGCCGGAGAACCTCGTCCTGGGAACGTACCAGCTTGGATTAGTAGTTGGCGTTA
>DASWGL010000279.1:0-3260 GCA_036393735.1 Gemmatimonadaceae bacterium
CGAAGCGCCCGATTTTGAGACTGCCGCGACGTTCATGCTCGCGCAGTTCGCCGACGTTGTCGGTGCGCGCCGAGGATTGGCCGTGACGCTGGACAGCCCGCCAAATCGTTTTATGAATACCGCCAGCGTCGGATTCAACGGAGAAGGCCCTCCAGCGATTTCCTTTCCAATCGACGATCTCTCGAACCCGCTCGCCGTTTCCGCGCTCTCGCTGCACGCCGTAAGCTGCGATGGGGTTGAGCCCATGCCCGGAATTCCGTTTGGCGAGTGGACCGCGATCCCGTTTCCACAGCCGCAGTTCCGCGGAGCGCCGCATCTCCTCAGTGATGCCGAGCTCGATCTCGTACAGCTGCAGGGCTGCCAGGTGAGGCGTCGGTCGGGTGTCGACCGGCGGCGGAGGATCGGTCATGCGCCGGGTGGTGTCGCTCTGCTCGAAGCGTCTATCGATGACGATACAGTGGCGGCGCTGATGCACGCCGCGTCACTGGCCGGACCTGTTTTGTCCCGCCTGGCCGCGGTCGAGGAGTTCCGTCTCTCTTCGGGTCGGCTGGGACAGCAGCGCGAGATGCTGAGCACGATCATGAACTCGCTTCCGGATCCGATCGTGATCATCAACGCGGAGCGGGACATTATCGCCCAGAACAAGCGCGCTGAGCATCTGCTCTTCACCAGCGACAAGGACTCGGAAGGAAGGCGTCGCGCGGTCGAGATTAACAACCTGCTCTTCACGTCGCACCTCTCAAAAGCGGCAATGGGAGCGAAGGAATCGGCCGGATCGCGCGAGCTGAATCTGGTCGACCCCGACGAAGGGACCGATCTGCTGTTCGAGGTGTTGACCCACCGCCTTGGCCCCGGCGACGGAGGCGAGACCGGATCGACGGTCTCGGTGCTGCGTGACGTGACGGATCTCCGCCGCGCCGCCAACGAGCTCGAACGCCAGGTGCAGCGGGTGCGGCTCGCCGAGATCGATGCGAAGCGCGAGCGCGACCGGCTCAACCTCATTCTCGAGAACGTGGCGGACCCGATCCTCGTTACCGACGACCGCTCGAACATCATCCTCATGAACAAAGAGGCCGAGCAGCTGTTTGAGGCCGACGACAGCCAGAGCTGGGATCGAGCGGCTACGGTCCAGGCGAACGACACCAAGTTTACGACGTTCATCTCGGATTTCACCATCAGCCCGTCGCTGGCTCGGCGCGAGCAGATGGAGCTCCACATCCCGGAAACTGGCGTGGCGCTTCCAGTCGAGGTCGTCTCCGGAAAAATCCTCAATCGTCGCGGCGAGCCGCTCGCGATCGTGTCCGTGCTGCACGACCTCACCGAGCAGGCGGAGAACGAGCGTCTCTACGAGGAGCTCAAGACGTTCTCGAGCCAGCTCGAGGAGCGAATTCAGGCGGCAACGGCCGATCTGGCCGAGCAGAACACGCGGCTCCAATGGCAGTCGCGCGAGCTGGAGAAGGCAAACCGGCTCAAGTCCGAATTCCTCGCGAGCATGTCGCACGAGCTGAGGACGCCAATCAACGCGCTCATCGGCTACGCGTCGCTCATGCTGGACCGAATTTACGGCGACCTTACGCCGCGGCAGGAGGAAGGACTCAACCGCATCCAGGGTGCCGCGCAGCACCTGCTGGCGTTGATCAACGACATTCTCGACCTCGCCAAGATCGAAGCCGGCCGAATGCCATTGCATCTGGACGACGTGTCGCTGCGCGACATCATGACCGAGATCTCGCAGCAGATCGAGCCCATGGTGAAAAAGAAGCAGCTGACCTTGAGCGTCGAGCTGCCGGTGCAGGATCTCAAACTCCACACCGACAGAACGAAGGTCAAACAGATTCTGCTCAACCTCCTCTCGAATGCCGTGAAGTTCACTCACCACGGCGGCATCTGGGTAACGGTGTCGAGGGACGAAGAGGATCTGCGTTTCGACGTCCGTGATACAGGCATCGGAATCCGCGAAGTCGATCTCGAGTCCATCTGGGAGGACTTCAGACAGGTGGACCAGTCGCGGACTCGCGAGTTCGGCGGCACCGGGCTGGGCCTGAGCATCACCCGGAAGCTCGTGGACGCCCTGGGCGGACACGTGTTCGCGGAGAGCGACTATGGAAAGGGCTCGACCTTCACGGTGGTTCTGCCTTTGAGGAGCGTCGTCCGACCGGACGATCCGCCGCGGGTCGTCGACGAGGTGCCGCCTCCGCCTCCAGCCCGGCGTTGACACGCGCCCTTCTTCCAGCCCGGCGTTGACACGCACCCTCTGAGAAGTAGATTGAACCAACGCCCCGAAGCTCTCGGGGCGTTTGCTTTTCCCGTCCCCCCCCGAATTGAATGTTCGATTCAAACACACGCACAATCGTCGTCGTCGGCGCCCAATGGGGAGACGAAGGCAAGGGCAAGCTCGTTGATGTTCTCGCGGAGCGCGCCGACTGGGTCGTTCGCTATCAGGGCGGCGCCAACGCCGGGCACACCGTCCAGATCGCGGAGAAGTCGTTCGTCCTTCATCAGATCCCGAGCGGAATTCTCCATCCTGGCGTACGGTGCGCGATCGGCAACGGAGTCGTGCTGGATGTCGAGACCCTTTTCTCAGAGATCGACGAGCTCGTTTCCGATGGTATCGACGTCGAGGGACGACTTTACGTAAGCGACCGCGCGCATCTCGTGTTGCCCTATCACAAGCTGGTCGACAGCCAGAGCTCGGCTAGTAAGGAGATCGGAACTACAGGACGCGGGATTGGCCCGGCGTACGAGGACAAGTTTGGCCGCCGCGGAATCCGTGTCCTCGACCTGCGGAATCCCGAGAGGCTGAAAAAGCTGGTTGAGCGTGGAGTTGCGCACGCCAACATCCAGCTCGCGATGGCCAGTGCGAAGCGGGCGGACGCCGACTACACCTTGGGAGTTCTGGATCGGTTCACGAAGCGGCTCCTTCCTCTGGCCGAGGACGTCGGTCTCAAGATTCATCGCGCGATAGTGGGCGGCGCCGCGGTGCTTCTCGAGGGTGCGCAGGGCTCGCTCCTCGACATCGATCACGGAACCTATCCGTACGTCACGTCCAGCAGCACGACGTCGGGAGGAGCCGCAACCGGCGTAGGAATCGCGCCCGGCGAGCTCGACTCGGTCATCGGAGTGGTGAAGGCGTACACCACGCGCGTTGGGAACGGACCGCTGCCGACGGAGTTCGACGAGCCACTGGAGTCGGAGATTCGGAGATTGGGCAATGAGTTTGGCGCGACCACCGGTCGGCCGCGCCGCTGCGGCTGGTTCGA
>DASWGL010000280.1:0-2163 GCA_036393735.1 Gemmatimonadaceae bacterium
GCGAACGGTCCACATCGCCGATGACCTGGAGGCGGAGATCGTGTCGACCACCGAGCGCCGCACTCGAGTCGTGAAGCTGAGCACTTCGCTGCCGATCGAGCAGGCAATCGAGAAGTACGGACACGTGCCCCTTCCTCCTTACATCACGCGCGCCGACCTGCCGGCCGACGCCGAGCGATACCAGACGGTGTACGCGAACGAGAGTGGGTCGGTGGCGGCGCCAACGGCGGGACTCCATTTCACGCCCGAGATGCTCGACGCGCTCGCGGCCAAGGGAGTAAAGCGCGCAGATCTGCTTCTTCATGTGGGCGCTGGCACATTCAAGCCGGTCGAGGTGGAGCACCCCGCCGATCACGTAATGCACGAGGAGTCGTACACGCTACCCGCGCGGACCGCTGACATTCTGAATAAGACGCGAGCGAGTGGCGGAAAGATCTGGGCGGTCGGCACGACCAGCGTCCGCACTCTCGAGAGCGCGATCGGCGATGATGGGATCTTTCAGGAAAAATCGGCTGACACCCGCATCTTCATCCGGCCACCGTACGAGTTCCGCGCCGTCGACCGGCTCATCACGAACTTTCACCTCCCGCGGTCGACGCTCATCATGCTCGTCGCGGCGTTCGCGGGTTATGACCTCACCATGCGCGCTTATCAGGAGGCAGTCGCCGAGCGGTACAGGCTCTATTCGTATGGCGACGCCATGGCCATCCTGTAAGGATTCTGAAGGAAGACGGGTACTAACAAAGGAGTGGTAACTATTGCGGTGAGGCCGGACCCTGCGGCCTTCTCGCCGTGACGGGAACAATCGATGGAATAGCAGTGCACCTCGATCTCACCTTCAATGAACAAGTGCCATGGGCCGGGCACGCGATGATCGAGCATTTCGACGGACAGTTTACTTCGGCCAGCGTACTTGCGGGATCGATTACTACTGACGTGACTGTCAGGTAACGGGGCCGACCAGTTACCATCGCGTCAACTAATTCCCTTTTGTGCCTACAAACAAAAATCAACTGCGAGAAGAGCTAGGTGGTTGGTGCGAGGTGCTAGGTATGAGGTTGGAGGTAGAAGCGCTATGTGGTGCGCGTTACCTCCTGCGTCGCACCTAGTACCTCGATCCTTCAACCTAGCTCTTCTCGCAGTTGGTTTTTTTTAGAGCTTCACCTTCCCCTCGACCGTCCCGCTGTCCATCGTGCCGACAATCCAGTTGCCCGAAAGTTGTGGCCCGCGGTGCTGGAGGTGGACCGTGATCGGCGCTTGGGGTCTGTTGAGAGTCAGCACGAGATCGGTGCCGTTGACCGCGACGTCCATCGCAACCGGATCGGGATTGTCCAACTGCACCAACGTCGCAGAGAGCTTTCCGGCGACCTCAGCGATGGTGAGGCTGGCGATTATCATCGAGCCTCCCGTTGGGATCACGAGATCGTAGCCGCCAACCGGTTTCGCGCTCCACGGTTCCGCCGGACCGATCGGCTTGCCATTCAAGAGGACGACCGAAGCGGGCGCCACTGCCGCCGTCGCGGACGCGACCTGCGATCCAGCCTGGGCGGAGGCCGTTCGAGCGGTAACCGCCGCTACCGCGCCGCAAAACAAAACCGCCGAAATCGATCTCATCGGATCTCCAGGGAAGGCTGCGAAGTGAATTTGAGCGGGCGTTTGATCGATGCAAGTAGGCCCTGATCCACCTCTACGCCCGCCCGGGCTATCCGGTTTCGGCTACGCGTCCGGGAAATCCGCCTCCACCGTCGTCTTCTCCCAGGCGTCGAAGTCCTTCTTCAGCATGTCGAGCTTGCCCCGCGCTCCCTTGAGTGCCGCTTTTCCGAGCAGCAGCCTCAACGGCGGATTGGGCGATTCCACGGCGGCGATAATCGCGGCCGCCGCGCGCACCGGATCGCCCGGCTGCTTGCCGCTGTAGCCGCGAATATTCTCCAGATTCTGGCCGGCTGTCTCCGCGTAATCGGCGATGCGCGTCTTGCTCTCGGCCGCCGAGCGTCCAGCCCAATCAGTACGGAATCCACTGGGCTCGACGATGGTGACCTTGATGCCGAGCGGTGCTACCTCGAGCGCGAGCGACTCGGAGAATCCTTCGACCGCGTATTTGGTCGCGTGGTAATAGGCGAGCGTCGGGAAGCTTCTCAATCCGCCGATCGAAGAGATGTTCAC
>DASWGL010000281.1:0-5018 GCA_036393735.1 Gemmatimonadaceae bacterium
TCGCGGCCCCCGCCCCAACGAGGAGCCAGGTCGTCCGCCGCGAATTGTTTTTTCGTCTCACGTCAGCCGCCATCGAGTTTGACCAACTGATTAAAGGCAAGGGGGGTGCCGGACGAATGGCACCGGCGCATCGGAAAGAGAGAAAACCACTGCGAGGAGAGCAAGGTGGTGGGTGCGAGGTACTAGGTCCGAGGTTGGAGGTAGAAGCGCAATGTGGTGCGCGTTACCTCCTGCCTCGCACCTAGCACCTCGCACCTTCTACCTAGCTCTTCTCGCAGTTAAAAGTGACGGCTGGCCAATCCCCCAACCCCGTCACCACCCCTCCCGCTTTCTTAATGAAGTTATGTGCGCGACGTGGTGCCGTCCGTGCCACGCGTACAGCCCAAGCATCTGCTTGAGTGTTAGCACCCGACCGTGTTCCGGATGCCGCAATCCGCGATTGAAGTCGTCGGTATCCATCGAGCGCAAGAGCGCCACCCACCGCAGGTGTAGCGCATCGAGCAAGTCGAGCGAGACCTCTATGGGCACTTTCCGCGAGTCAGCGAGCTCGGCCCACGCCGCTTCGTTATAGGTCTTGATCGTCGGCTCGTCCTCCGTGAGCGCGAGCTTGAACCGCGTGTATGCGTTCAGATGGCTGTCGGGCACATGATGCACCACCTGCTTCACAGTCCAGCCGCCGGGCCGGTATCGGGTCTCCAGCTGATCACGGGTCAGGCCCGCGACAGCTGATCGCAGCGCAACCGGTGTTTCCGCGATGGCGGCGATGAGCCTTGGGTAGTCAGCTTCGTTGACGGGCGCATCGAAGTCGAACTTTCCGACGGGATAGCGCAGTTCGGTTTCGGTAACAGTGGTCGCCATGGCAGTGATCCTGATCAGTTACGCGATTCGCTCCGGCAGGTGCACCGCAACGGGAGAGCCATCAGAGACAAATGCGGATGCAGGAGCTTCCTTGAGTATACTTGCAAACGGCTCGTCGTAGAATTCCCCCAGCGGGCCCTCGAGCTCCCAGAGCGCGTTCGGCCAGACGTGCCACCGCTCATGCGCCACACGATACTCGATGGTGGCTCCGGAGCGTTGCCTGGTATAGCCCCAGCCGCGCTCGGACAGAAACTCTTCTTCCGAGCCGACCTCCATGTCCCGTAGGGGTCCATTGACGTGGAGCGCAACGCGACACCGGTCGGGCAGGCCTCCGAACAAATACTCCACGCTCTGGAGCTCACCGTCGGTTTCGACAATAGTGTGCTCGATTGGGACCGTTCGATACGGCTCGTTGTAGGTGAGCCTGGCCAGCTCCGCCACGAGTGGGAGGGGCACCATCTCGCGGATGAATACGACTCCCGGGCGAGACTCCTTTCCAGCCAGCCGCTGCACATAGAAGCGGAGGTTCACTTCCTCGAAGTTCCGGTGGAAGAACGCCGGCAGCCCTAACACATCCGTGTCCAGAAAGAGGAACGCGACGAGACTCAGGAAGTGACGGCCACCGTGGGTATCAAGCTCGACTCCCTTCGGCAGATGGGGCCGGAGAACTCCGGGATCGACATTGAAGTTGAGCATGGCGAGGTAGCGCCATTCTGCGGTCAGGAATGTCCGCGTCACGTGTATCGATTCTCCGATCTTTCAAGTACCGCGGCGCCGCCCGCGTTGCTGCCTAGCTACAGCCTTCTACCCACTTAACCTCGGGAAGGCGTCCGCCGCGGAACATGGTGACGCGTTTGCCATCGGTCTCGAACACGAGTGCCTTTCCGGCGCTGGCGCTGTCGCCCGCAACGGTCATGTAGTGTCCGCCATCGATGTACTTGTGCGGCTCAACCTTCACTTCGTCGCCGTAGATGCTCTTTATGTGGTCTTCGGTGTCGCCGATCTTCGCGCCGTCCTCAGTGGTGACCGATCCGGTATCGACGTCGATGCGCGCGACCTTTCCCTTCACCACCATGACGCTCACGCCCTCCGGTATGCCCGCGCCAACCGCCGGGAAAACGAAGTCGCACTGCGTGTTCATGGTCGGATTCTCATTGAGAAGACCCATGTTGACCGCATCAGCCAGGTTCATTCCGATCTGGATCTGACCCAGTCCCTCCTCACTGAGGGCGAGGTCGCTGACGGTGTCGTGCGCGGCTCCGTTCGGTCCACTTCTCCCTTTCACCGCCTTGTCGTCGTCTCTGTTGCACGCCGACGCCAGCGATGCGAGAAGCATGATAACCGCGAATGAGCCCAGTATCGACCGCTGGCTGTTCATTATCGTCCTCCGCCGCCGGCCGCGTGGCCGGAGCGCCGAATGATCAGGTACCGACCTGATAAAATCTCTCCTGATAGCGTGCGATCGATTCGTTGATCACGCGCGCCGCCACTTCGCTCTTTTCCCAACCGACGATCTCTACGCGCTTTCCTTCGAGGTCCTTGTAGATATGGAAGAAGTGCTCCACTTCCTTCAAATAGTGCTGAGAAAGATCGGCGATGTCGAAGTACTCGTGATAGTACGGGTCGTGACAGGGCACCGCGAGGATCTTGTCGTCAGGCTCGCCACGGTCGCGCATTCTGAGCACCCCCAGCGGACGGCAATCGATCTGACAGCCCGGAAATGTCGGCTCGTTGATACGGACGAGGATGTCCAACGGGTCGCCGTCCTCGTGCAGCGTCCGGGGAATGAGTCCGTAGTCCCCGGGATAATGGACGGCGGAATAGAGAACGCGGTCCAGGCGAATCATCCCGGTGGCCTTATCGAGCTCGTACTTGTTCCTGCTCCCGCGAGGGATCTCGATCACCGCCGTCACGTTGTCGGGCGGATGGATGCCCGCCGGCAGATCGTGCCAGGGGTTGATCACGTGACCACGCGCTCCATCGTACCCTTGTAGCTCATTGGCTCTTCGTCGACGCCAAAATTGTGCTCGGCCAGCTCCGCCACGCGCTTCAGCTGCGCGGTCGAGAGGTCCGGCTTATCGGGGGCCTCGGCGAATTCCCGTAGCTGCTCCAGATCGTAGATGTTGGGCAGCGTCGTCACCACGCGCTCTTCCGCGAGGAGCCATTTCAGCGCCGCCTGTCCCAGCGTCATTTGGGTTGTAAGAAAATCGAGGGTACGGATTTTTTTTAAACCATTGGTGAGCCACGAGCGCGGACGATGGCGACGGTGGTCGTTGGCGGGGAACACGGTCTCCTCCGTGTACTTCCCCTCCAGCATCCCCGATGCGTGGGTGACGCGGATGTTGAAGCAGCAATTCGGCGCGAACTCCTTGGCCGCTTCGATCATCGCGGTCCCTGGATGCTGCTCGATGACGTTCCAGATCATTTGAATCGTCCCGATGTCGCTCTCCCGCTCGCATAGCTCCACGGCTTCGTACAACCATCCTATCGCGGGACCGAACGCAGCGCCCCAGACGCTGATCAGGCCTTCATCCTTCATCTCGCGCAGCGTCTGCCAGATCGAGGCGTCGCGCACGTGCTCCATCTTGATGTTGTGAAGCTGGAGGACATCGACGTGGTCAGTCTCGAGCCGCTCGAGACACTTGTCGAGCGCGAAGCGCATGTAGTCGCGGTCGAACTTCTGCGGCAGCTCGCTCTGTCCGCGCCGCGCGGACTGTGCGGCGGGATCGTAGATGTCGTATCCGATCTTGGTCGAATACAGCACATCGTCCCTCATTCCGCGAAAAGCCTCCGCGAGCTGCCGCTCGCCACGACCGTTGCCGTAGGTGTCGGCGGTGTCGAAGAAATTGATGCCGAATTGCGAGTGGGCAGTTCGCAGCAGCTCCACCGCTTCGTCATCGGTCTTCTCGCCCCACCAGCCGGTCGAGAGCGTCCAGGTACCGAAGCCGACCTCGCTCGCCTTGATGCCGGTTCCGGGGAAGAGTCTATAGCGCATTTCGGACAAATCGTGAGGGAACGTAGAACTTAACCGGCCGATCGCTGCCGTGCGCTGGGCTGGAATCTCTTGCCCGAAGAGGGGTGAAAACCAACTACGAGAAGAGCTAGGTGGGTGGTGCGAGGTACTAGGCACGAGGCAGGAGGTAGAAGCGCCACGTGGTGCGCGTTACCTCATACCTCGCACCTAGTACCTCCAACCTCCTACCTTGCTCCCCTCGCAGTTGGTTTTCCGTTCGTGCCAAAGCGCTACTTCAGTTTGCGAATCCAATCGACAATCGCCGGCGTCAACTCGGGAACAACCGGTATTGTCGGATCGGTGTAAAGCTTCGCTTGCGCCGTGCGGTCATCGCTGACGGCCGCTCTGAAAACGTGATTGGCGGCCGGAATCACCACCAGCTTTGCGGCGGGGTGCGCAGCTTTGAGAGCGCGCGCGTCGGACTCGCTGATCTGAATGTCGCGTCCGCCCTGGATGATCAGCACCGGAACTTTGACCTTCGCGATCTCCGCGGCCGGATCGTATTTCACCCAGCTCTGCATAAAGCGGCGATTCGTCGGCTGCAACAACGGTCGCAGGCCCGGGTGTACATCTCCCGGATCCTCACCGCGGAGGTAGCGGGCGGACGCCGAGTCCCATTTCGTGATCTCCGCGGGCGGCAGCTGTTTGGAGATCTGCTCTCGTAGCACCGGCAGGATTGGCCTGCCCGCTCCAGACATCATCACAATTCCAGCCGCGGGCGTGCCGCGATTCACTGCCTGCAGAACCAGCTCGGCACCCTCGCTGTGTCCGATCAGGAGGACTTTCGAGAACCTCCGATCGGCGACGAGCATCCTTGCGCCGGCGATCGCGTCGGCGATGAAATCGTCAATCGTGGTCGAAGGCAGATCGACTTTCTGAAGATTGTCGCCGAGCACTCGCTTGTCGTAGCGCACTGACGCGATCCCCGCATTGGCCAGCTGCCAGGCGAGGATCGCGTAGAGATTGGAGTTGTTCTGCGCCCGCAACGCGCCTGCGGAATTGCCATTCCGGTCTGTTGGTCCTGAGCCCGCCACGATGAGCGCAACTGGAATCCGGTGCTTGTACTTCGCGGGGAGTGTGAGTGTGCCAGGCAGCGTCAGCGTCCCGCTTTGAATTATGAATGCCGTCTCGATCACCGTTCTCGGGG
>DASWGL010000282.1:0-1779 GCA_036393735.1 Gemmatimonadaceae bacterium
CGCCTGTCGCTTCGCACTGGTGAGACGGTGCTCATTCACGCCGTTGGTAGCGGAGTCGGAACCGCTGCTCTGCAGATCGCGCGCGTTGCGGGAGCGAGGGTTGTAGGGACCGCGCGCTCCCTGGACAAGCTCGAGCGCGCGAAGAAGCTCGGGCTCGATGTCGCCATCGACGCCTCTCGCGGGGATTGGGTCGCGCAGGTCGAAGCCGCGATTGGCGCCGCGCGTGTGCATGCGGTGGTGGACCTGGTTGGAGGGAATTACTTCGAGGGGAACCTGCGCGTCCTAGCATTGCGCGGCCGAATCGTCGTGGTCGGTCTGACTGCTGGCGCGAGCACGCCTTTCAACCTTGGTGCGCTGCTTCAAAAGCGGCTCACTGTTGTCGGGACGATGCTGCGCAGCAGGGATCCGGAAGAAAAAATCGCGCTGGCGCGTGACTTCTCCGAGCGCGTTGTGCCGCTCTTCGACGCCGGCGAGCTCAAGCCCATCGTCGATCGTGTTTTCTCCTTTGACGAGATCCGTGCCGCGCACGAGCTGATGAAATCCAACGCCACTTTCGGAAAGATCGTACTCCGTTGGGCGTAGAGTGCTTTCCGAGAATACCCGGCGCTGGATAGAGGGCGCGACTGGCGCATCTGTAGTCGCGGTTCGCGTCCTGCCCGGAGCGACATCCTCGCTACTTCACGCTGTCGAAGTCGAGGGTCCGACGGGCAAACGCAGTCTGGTTCTTCGCCGTTTCGTGAATGAGAAATGGGTGAAGGCGGAGCCGGACGTCGCCGTTCGAGAAGGAATGAGTCTCCAACATGCGACGCGAGCGGGCTTACCCGCGCCCGAGCTTATCGCATTGGACGCTGATGGAGAACACTGCGGCGTACCGGCGACGCTTGTCACCAGACTCGAGGGCAGCGTGGTTCTCGAACCATCTGACCGGGAGGAGTGGCTCCGCGGCCTCGCTCAGACAGCGGCGCGAATTCATCGCGTCGATGCGGCCGGGTTTAGATGGAAGTACCGTCGATATAACGAGGGAGCTACGCTCACCCTTCCGCGTTGGTCGAA
The DNA here is from genome assembly GCA_036393735.1 of Gemmatimonadaceae bacterium. Taxonomy (GTDB): domain Bacteria; phylum Gemmatimonadota; class Gemmatimonadetes; order Gemmatimonadales; family Gemmatimonadaceae; genus UBA4720. The sequence continues at coordinate 1,054 of DASWGL010000282.1, forward strand.
GCAACAGGATGCGTGGGCGAAAGCGATCGAAATCGTGGAGGGTCCGCCGCGCTCGTACTCCGAATGCTTCGTGCATCGCGACTATCATCCCAGCAATGTCCTCTGGCAAAATGGTCGCGTCAGCGGGGTCGTCGATTGGGTGAACGGCTGCCGAGGGCCGGCTGGAATCGACGTCGCCTGGTGCCGCCACAATCTGGCGAATCTCCACGGCGTCCCGGTCGCGGACGAGTTTCTAGCGGCCTACGTTGCGGAGGCCGGATCCGAATTCCAGTACGATCCCTACTGGGATTTGATGTCGGTCGTCGAGCTGCTGCCGGGGCCGCCGTCGATGTACGAGGGCTGGCGCGCGACTGGAATCCCGAATATCAGCAATGCAGTGATGCGTGAGCGCGTCGACGAGTACGTCGCCAGCGTAGTAGCTCGTCTCTAGCTCTTTCCCTTCCGCTTGCGGCTTCGCCGGTCCTGAATGAAAATCGTCGCGATCATCCAGAGCCCGACGATCCCGGCTAGAAGGAAGCCAATCATCCCGAGGCTTCGCTGATACGCCATCAATAATCCGCTCGAGACGAGCAGTCCGCCCAGTACAAGACCGGTGAAGATGCGGTTGGCGACTTTCTCGAGGCCGAGCAGCAGCGAGCCGAGCTGCGGCGCCTCGACGCGAACGGCGAAGTCGTTCGCCACCAGCTTTTGCGTAATCATGTCGATCCGGTGCGGCAGCGCGCGAAC
>DASWGL010000283.1:0-10306 GCA_036393735.1 Gemmatimonadaceae bacterium
GTGAACATCTCGTCGACCGCGGGGCAGCGTGGATTCGCCAACGAAACGGCGTACTGCTCGAGCAAATTCGCGGTACATGCCATGACCGAGTGCTGGAGGGCGGAGCTTCGACAGCACAACATTCGGGCCATGCAAGTGAACCCGAGCGAAGTCCTCACCAGCTTCGGCGAAGGTCAGTCGTCCCCAAAATCAGCCAGGCCGGACAATCCGAGCAAGCTGCACGCTTCGGACATCGCCCGATTGATCGTTAGCATGCTCGAGGTAGAGGATCGGGGGTTCGTGACGGAGTCGACTATCTGGGCGACGAATCCAAAATAAAAGACAACTGAACGGGATCCGAGATCTGAGAGGCCAAAAAAGAAACCTGAACGGGATCCGAGATCTGAGAGGCGGAGATCTCAGTTATTGGTCACAGCGCGCCGACCATTCCGGGGTGGATCATGGACGTGTGCTTGAATGGCGGTTCGTGAGTTCGAGCCACACCATTTACGTGAATGGCGGTTGTGAGGTCCGAGCGCAGTGCCTAACCCCTAACATCTATGCCTCTGGGATCTCGGATCCCGTTCAGTTGCAGTTGCTCTTAAAGCTTGAACCTACTTTTCGCAGCCGTCACGATCAGCTGAGCGGATCCCTCGATCCCGAGTCTCTCGGTATTCACGCTCAGATCGTAATTCTCGAGCGCCCGCCGGTCGCGCTCCCAATGCAACCGCACCCATTGGTCCCGCTGCTTGTTGGTGTCGTCTACGAGGCGCGCCGCTTCCTCGGCGCTCAAGCCCTCCCGCTTCATCGTCCGCGCGATCAAAGCCTTCCTCGGCGCGTAGCAGAACACGTGGAGCGTGTCCTCCCTCTCGGCCAGCATCTCCTGCGTGCCGCGTCCCACCACGACCACCGGGCCGCGCACGATCGCTTCCTCGATGATGTGCCGGGTGACTTCGATCAACTGCTCGTCGGTCGGACGCTTTGTGTCCGCGATCGGCGACATCCACTCCTGCGAGCCCATCGCCATCGCCGATGTCAGCCGTTCAACGAGTGACGGAACTCTCTCCTCACGTGCCTGCACTTCGGCGACGCTCAATCCCATCCGTGTAGCAACGGCATCGACGACAGCGTTGTCGAGCAGGGACCAGCCGAGGGTTTTGGCGACGATGGCGGCGACTTCCGAGCCTCCCGACCCATAAAGCCGCGAGACCGTGAGAATCGCCAATTGTCAGTCCTGATAGGGTCGGCGGCGCTTCTCTTCGACGGCCCGGCCGTACGTGCCCGCGTCCGACCGCGCGATTTTCTTCCGCGCAACGAGAGACTCGAGCACGAGCTCGCACCCGGCGGCAACGACCGGGAGATCGTCCATCGGCGAAAGGCCGGCGGTGTTCACGACCTGCATCAATCCGGGAACGCTGCCGAAGCCTTCGACGACTGCTTCCACCGGAACATCATCGGTCACCTGCAGCGCGCCACCGACGTCGAACCACATGATGATCTCGTCGGTGTTGATGCCGCCGGCGCGGTCCTGATACGTGGCATCGGCCGCGCGGCGAATCAATTCGCGCGCGATGACGTGTCCGCCGACCAGCTCGCCTTCGTACTCGAGTTCGATCTTGCCGGTGATCGCCGGCAGCGCTGCGTAGATGTCGGCGATGCGCGGGACGATGTCACGCTCGCCGGTCTGAATCGCCCGCCGCTCCGCGTTCGACACCACGTTCTCCAGCACGGAGATCGGCATGCGCTGCGAAACGCCCGAACGCTTGTCGATGCGCTTGTCAGTCCGCGCCTCGAATGCGACCCGCTCGATCACCTCGGCGATGAAGTCGGGAACGCGCACTTTTCCCGCGCCCCGCGCTGTCCACGCTTCCTGGTTCGTGATCGCCATGCCGAGCTCGACGCTCTCGGGATAGTGCGTGGTCACCTCGCTCCCGATGCGGTCCTTGAGGGGCGTGATGATTTTTCCGCGGGCGGTGTAGTCCTCGGGATTCGCGGTGAAGCATAGCATGACATCCAGCGGCAGGCGCACCGGATAGCCTTTGATCTGGACGTCGCCCTCCTGCATGATGTTGAAGAGGCTCACCTGCACCTTTCCGGCAAGATCCGGAAGCTCGTTCAAGGCAAAGATTCCGCGATTTGCCCTCGGCAGCATCCCGTAGTGCATCGTGAGCTCGTCGCCGAGGATGTGTCCCCCGCGCGCGGCCTTGATGGGATCGAGGTCACCGATGATGTCGGCTACCGTGACGTCGGGGGTTGCGAGCTTCTCGACGTACCGCTGATCCGGCTGGAGCCACGTAATCGGGGTGTCGTCTCCGGCCTCGTTGGCAAGATTCTTTCCGAACTTGGAGATCGGCGCGAATGGATTGTCGTTCACCTCGCTGCCGGCGATGATGGGCATTGCCGGGTCGAGGAGGGTGGTCAGCGCGCGGAGGATTCTCGACTTCGCCTGCCCGCGCAATCCGAGGAGGATGAAGTTGTGCCGGCTGAGAAGAGCGTTAACGATCTGCGGCATGACCGTCTCCTCGTAACCGATCACACCATGGAAGATGGGCTTTCGACTAGCGAGACGCGTGAGAAGATTCGAGCGGAGCTCATCTTTGACTGACTGCTGTCTTCGGTCAGGCGAGCCGAAGGCAGAGCGCTTGAGTGCGCCAAATGTTTCTGGATAGACCGACAACTGATTCTCCGAGGGAAAAGCCGACTTTGAGACTTAATCTAGCCCGTGTGCGAGAGGGCAACTAGAAGCTTCTGCCCTTGACAGCGGTTCCAGATGAGATAAATTTTCGCGCGCGCCAAAAACGGGCACCGCGAACGCGGGCACGGACCGGCGACTTATCCACGTTCCTCTTAAGGAGATCGTAAATGAAGCGCCTGGCCCTTGTCGCCGCCGTTCTCGTACTTGCCGCATGCACCGCCAAGAAGGATGAATCCGCGACGGCCGATACGTCCGCTCCCGCAATGGCTCCGGCTCCGGCCGCGATGGACACTGGCATGAAGATGGACACGACCGCCAGCTCGACTGCCGCGTCGACGACCACGACGACCAAGACGACGACCACCACCAAGAAGGCGACCACGAAGAAGAAGTAAGCCTCTCCTCGGAGATCAAGAAGGCGCCGCTAAACAGCGGCGCCTTTTTCGTTTTGCTCGATTTGCACGCTGCATTCTCCTCCCTCCCACTTCGCTTGCAGCGTTGTCCCCGGCGGCACCTCGCGCCTCACCATCCCGAGGCCGACACCGCCGAATCGCGGCGAAAGAGCGGAGCTTCGAATGTCGCCGATCACCTTTCCGGTCTCGTCCACCAGCTCGGCACCCCTGGGTGGCGCGGGCCGGGTGACGAATCGGAGTCTTCGCAAAAAACGATTCACGTGGCCGCGGAAGTGTACGCGCGCGACGGTCTCCTGTCCGATGTAGCAGCCTTTGGTGTAGGAGATCGCGCCTAGCTCGTCGAAGTTGGCCTCCTGGGGTAGCGTGGATTCATCCATGTCGATACCCCACTGCGGACGACCACTCTCGATGCGTGCGATTTCCCATGTGTCCTGGGCTCCGGCGGAGATTCCCGCTCCCTCCAGCTTTGCCTTGAGCAACGTGGCCGCTTCGGTCGGAATGAGTATCTCGAATCCATCGAGATCGATCTCGGGAACGCGCGCGATGATTACAGTCACGTTCCCGAATGGCCGGCTGATGTGGCCGTAGGGTGGAAGCGGCACGAGGTCCTTGTCATCGACATCAAGCACTCGCGACACGACGGAATGGGCCGAACGTCCGAAGACCCCGAAGTCACTCAGCTCCGACGTGAGATCATGGTAAGGTGCGATACGCGGGTTGACATATTTCCGCACCATCTCCTTCCATCCCGGAGCGGCAGCGGCGGAAGTGTCTATAAGAAGCGAATCGTCGAGCGCGAAGATGCGGAGGTCAGCCACGATCTTCCCCTTGGGAGTGAGCGCGGCGGCGTACTGGCCTTCGCCCGGAAGCAGAGCCAAAACGTCGTTCGTCACCATTCCGGTGACCAGCTCGGCCGCCTTCGGCCCGGAGATCCGCATGCGCGTCCGGTCGCTCCGGTCGAAAAAGAGAGCACCGTTGTGCAACGCGGAATACACGCTCATTTCCGACATTACCTGCAATTAAGCCAGTGCCCACAATGGGCGCTACTGGCCGGAAGCGGCGTAGGATGCGTCGAGCAGATCGACGGGATGAATGGTGCGCGCGGGGATCTCGGCGCGAATCAGGCCGGCGCCGATCTGCATCAGACAACCTGGATTTCCCGTCGCGACCCACGGCGCGCCAGTCGCAGCAATGTTGCCGAGTTTGGGCGCGAGCACCGCATCTGACGTGTCCGGCTCGATGAGATTGTAGATCCCTGCGCTTCCGCAGCATTGATCGGAATCGTGGAGAGGAACGAGCTCGAGACCGGGGATCGCGGCCAGAACGGACAGCGGCGGCTGCGTCACGCGCTGTGCGTGTTGGAGATGGCAGGGCGCGTCGTACGTGACTCGAATGGGAAGAGGTCCGCCTTCACGCGGACCGGCGGCGGCAAGCAGCTCGCTCACGTCTCTCACGCGCGCGCTCATGCTTGCGGCTCGCGCGTGCCATTCGGGATCATCCTTCAATAGATGCCCATACTCTTTCATGATCGCTCCGCAACCGGCCGCATTGACCGCGACAAAGGCTGCGCCCGAGCGCTCGAACGCCTCGATGTTGCGCCGCGCGAGCGATCGGGCGGTCTCGAGATGGCCGGCGTGCGCGTGGAGCGCGCCGCAGCAGTTCTGCCCTGGAGCGTTTACTGTCGCGTAACCGTTGACGATTAGCACGCGTCTGGTCGCGCGATTCGTCTCGCTGAAAAGGCCGTCCATCACACAGCCGCGAAGCAATGCGACATTGCCGCGGTCGCCCGTGGTCACCGGCTGATATCTTGACCGCTCGATGGAACGGCCGGTCGAGGCGAGCATTGCCATCGCAAAGCCAAGACGTCCCTTGACCCCGGAAAGGAGCGTCGGGATCGGTGTCGCGGCGAGAATGCGAGAGAAGAACATCGCTGGACGAAGCAGCCACTCCCGCGCAAAGACGAACAGTATGAGTCGCGCGATGAACGGTGTCGGCTCGCTCTCGCGGAGTGTGGCGCGCGTCGCCTCCAGCAGCTGGCCGTACGGGACACCACTCGGACAGACGGGCTCGCATGCTCTGCATCCGAGGCACTGATCGATGTGCCGCTGCACGCTCGGATCATCAGGCTTGACCGTGCCCTCCAGCAGCGATCGCATGAGAAAAATGCGGCCGCGCGGACTGTCGTTCTCGTCCTCGAGGTTCAGGTACGTCGGGCAGGCCTGGAGGCAGAATCCGCAGTGCACACACGCATTGATTCCGGGCAGCGCGTCGGCGAGCGGCGTGCCCGGAAGAGCGCACCCAGGCATCGGATCGCGCGGTAGCGAGTGAGCGGGAAGAGAAACGGTCACGTCAGTCGCCGAGTATGCCGGGGTTTAGAATGTTGTGCGGATCGAACGCTCGCTTGACGCCTTGCGACAACCCGTCGGCCACCACGCTGGGTGAGACCGCTGACCAGACTTCTGGAGGAAGTTTCTCGAAGACCACTTCGGTCGACTCCTCTCCGCCCTTATGGAAATCGATCGATCCTCCGATCGTGGAAGTACCAACATCGCCATTCTTTCCATTAGCTCCAACGATGATCCTCAGAACGCCACGATGCGGATCGATGCACGTGAAAATCCCTGCAATGTCGTCTCCGAGAATTTTCGCAGACTTGGCGAGAAACCGCTGTGGCATGCTCACGATTCTGATCGTCGTGTGCGCGTCGCGATCCAGCAGTCGGAGCCGCGTCCATATGGTCGATTGTTCCTCTTCCAGTCGCGCGATGTGTGACAGCGCGTTGACCTGCGACCGAACGACAGCATCGTTGCCACCAAAGCGAACGAGACACACCGCATGCTCGCCGAGACCCAGAGAACGCGCGGCCGGAGGATTGAGGAGCTGAAGCGCGTACGGAGTGAGAGGAGAAACGACGATCGTGTGGACGAGGGACGCCATGTCCTTCTCGCTCCCCCTGAGAGCGATCGCAAACGTGCGATCGGCACTCGGCAATGCGTACAGTCGAAGGGTTACTTCGGTGATCACGCCCAGCGTTCCCCATGAACCGGTCATCAGCCGCGACAGATCGAAGCCCGCGACATTCTTTACCACTTTGCCCCCGCCTCTCACCACTTCTCCGCGACCATTCACGAACTCGAGACCGAGCAGAAGATCGCGGGGCAGCCCGAAACCGGTTGCGAGCGGGCCCGCCGAGGCAGTCGCGATTGTTGCACCGATGGTTCCGTCGGGTGAGCCGTAAGGGTCGAGCGGCAGCCACTGGTCGTGCTCTCGCGTTACGCGCTCGATCTCCAAGAGCGAAGTTCCCGCGCGCACCGTGAGCGTCAGATCCCCCGGCACGTAGCCAACGATGCCGCCGTCGTCCCGGAGTGAAAGCGTTTTGTCCGCACGCACCGGACGTCCGGCGTCGAGCCATGTCGAACGCGCAGCAATCCGAAGCGGCATTCCAGTCGCGACGCTCTCCTTTATCGCGGAGACAACCGCTTCCGTACTCACTCGGCGGAGGGATGCGTAGGCTTGGCCTCGAGCGGGCGGGCCGTGGCGCCAGGTAGATCATCATCTGCATATGCCGGCGGGCTCGTACGCGTTCGCAGGCGGCTTCGGGCAACTGCGTTCCATTCCTTGCAGGCGTGAAGCGGAACGACCTTTCCCGGATTCGACCGCCTGTCCGGATCGAACACTCCGCGCAGCTCGCACATCGCGTTGAGCGAGCTTTCGGAGAAGATCGATTCCATGTATCCCATCTTGTCGAGCCCGACGCCGTGCTCGCCGGTGATGCTACCTCCAGCATCGATGCACGTCCGCATGATCTCGGTCATCGCCTTGTGCACGCGCTCGCTTTCCCCGGGATCGTCCGCGTTGTAGGGGATGTTCGGGTGAAGATTTCCATCGCCGGCATGGAAGACGTTGCACACCACGACTCCGTACTTCTCACCGATAGCGTGAATGGTGGCCAGAATCTCCGGCAGCTTCGTCCGTGGAATCACCGCATCCTGCACGATCAGGTGGTGCGCCAGACGCCCCATCGCTCCAAACGCCTTCTTCCGTCCCTGCCAGAGCTTCATGCGCTCCGCATCATCGCGCGCCACCCTCACGTTGCGCGCGCCGCCATCGATGCAGATCCGCCGCACGGCTTCGAGGTCCGCCGAGACTCCAGCCTCGAGTCCGTCGAGCTCGATGAGAAGAATAGCCTCAGCGTCCCGTGGATATCCCGCGGCGTAAATGGAATCCTCGACCACGCGGATCGTCGCACCATCCATGAACTCCAGTGCTGCCGGTACGATCCCGGAGGCGATGATCGCAGATGTCACGTGCGCAGCGGCGTCGACCGACCTGAAGTCCGCAAGCAGCGTCCTTACTGTCTGAGGCTTGGGGGTGAGCTTGACGGTTATGTCCAGAGCGAGCCCGAAACATCCCTCCGATCCAATGAATGCTCCACGCAGATCGTAGCCATCCCGCTCGCCGACCTTGCTGCCCAGCTCGACGACCTCACCGTTCGGTAAGACGACCGTTAGTGCCAGGACGTGGTTGAGCGTAACGCCGTACTTGAGGCAATGCGGACCGCCCGCATTCTCAGCGACATTGCCGCCGATCGTGCACGCCGCTTCGCTCGAGGGGTCCGGCGCGTACAGCAAACCGTACGGCGCGACGTGCTTATTGAGCCGCAGGTTCACGACGCCCGGCTCGACGGTGGCGCGTCGATTGTCGACATCGAGAGAGATGATTTTCTTGAGCCGGTGCAGGCCGATGACGGCGATATCGTCGGCGAGCGCTCCCCCGGACAACCCGGTTCCGGCACCGCGCGGGACGAAGGGAAGTCCTTCATCGGCAAGCAATCTGACGACCGCGATGGTCTCTTCCCGCGTTCCCGGAAAAACCGCGAGCCTCGGCTGGCGCCTGTAGCCGGGCAATCCGTCCGAGTTGTAGACCAGCAGCTCACTCGGGCGGCTCAGCACGTGGCGCTCGCCCACGATTTCGGCCAGACGCTCCGCGACCGCGGACTGCGCAGGCGAGGGTTGGGCCGGGCTCGAGGCGGGAGACGGCTGGGTCATCCGTGGAATTTAGCTATTCATCTCCCTCCGGCGGGGCGACCACGATGCGGAGCGCATCACGCTCGATCCGATAGTCCAGCGGGGTCCGCATTTCCTTGAGCTCGCCATCAAGGCCGATCAAGGCGTGGGGTCTCGTGAGATCGATCCGGCAGCTATCGACCAGGAAGTCGTCGAACTCCGGAAGTTTTTCTGCCTCCTTCGTTCCCCTGGCAATTCCAGCGACCGCTACAGCGAACAGGCGCGCCCGCTTCTGGCCGCGAACGATCATGACGTGAAGTCGGCTCTTACCGTTCTTCACTCTGCTGCCGAATGCCGGCGCCTTGAGCTCACGCTCGCCGACGCCGATGAAGACCATGGACGATCGGTAGGATTTCTTCACGCCCTCGATTTCCAGTGTCACGGTGAACGTCCGTAACCTGGACCACGTTTGGACGAGAGCGAAGAAGCTCGCGATCCTGTAGCCGACGTGCTTTTCGAACCGCTCCCGATCGCGGACGAAGGTCACGTATGCGCCGATCGAGCTCGTATTCAGAAACACGCAGTCGTTGACGTATCCGATGTCGGCGCCAACGACCACGCCATCGGCCGCGACCAACGCCGCCTTGCCGAGGTCAGTCGGGACGTTGTGATCCTTGGCGAAGTGGTTGAGCGTTCCACCGGGGAGGATCGCCAGCTCGATATCGGTCTTGGCGACGAGCGATGCGGCGGTCGCGATCGTGCCGTCACCGCCGGCAACGAGAATGCGCTTGGTTCCGCCGTCGATTGCCTGCTTGAGCCGCTGCTCCAGCTCGCGCGGTTGCACCACATCGAGCTCGAAGCCCGCGACCGTGAGCGCTTCCCGCGCTGCTTCCGCGTTTCCGCACGCGGCATTGAGAAAGGCCTTTAGCTTCGAGGCGCGCGGAGGTGCGGGCGCGGTCTGTGTCGCAGCCATCTCGGGAAGAGGGAAGAGGGAAGAGGAATGCTAGCTCTATACAAGAAAGACGCCGACTCGATTTGGCCGGCGTCTTTCGAACTGCTTTGCTGCTACTCCCGCTTTCCGCTTCCCGCCTCGGGCCTCCCGCTTAGCTCCAGAACCCTGCGAGCGCCGAACCGTCCGGGGACTCGCGCAGCTTCTCGAACGCCCGCTCGCGGATCTGTCTGATTCTCTCGCGGGTGACACCCATCAGCGCGCCGATCTTCTCGAGCGTCATCGCATCGGAGCCTTGCTCGAGGCCGTAGTAGAGGTGAAGGATCTTCCGCTCGCGCGGCGTTAGGTACTTCCGGAAAACGCGGTCGATGAACTCGCGCATCAGATGGAAGTCCGTCACGTCCTCGATCTCGGCGCCGTCCACTCCGGCGAAACGCTCACCGAGCGTGCAGGCCTCGCGATCCGAGCGATCGATCGGGGCGTCGAGCGAGATCTCCGTCGCCGACATCTGCTTGGCGGAACGTACCGCGTCGGGGGTCTCTTCGAGCAGGCGGCCGATCTCGTTATCGGTGGGATCGCGCTTCAACACCTGCGAGAGTACGGTTTGTGCCCGGGCCAGCTTGATCAGCTGCGAATTCTGATTGAGCGGAATTCGAACGCTTCGTGTCTGCTCTGCCAGCGCCTTGAGAACTGCCTGGCGAACCCACCACACGGCGTATGAAATAAACTTCACGCCCTGATCGGGGTCGAACTTTCTTACTGCCTTGAGCAGACCTTCATTGCCGATCGCGACGAGCTCACCAAGGTCGAGACCGTGGCCCTGATACTTTTTGACATACGAGATCACGAACCTGAGATTCGCGGTGACCAGCCGCTCTGCTGCCTTTTCGTCGCCAGCCTGCGCACGACGCGCCAAACGCCGCTCTTCTTCGGCGTCGGTGATCAGTGGAAGCTTTTGTATGTCCTGGAGGTACTGGTCGAACGCGGTGGAGGGGGAGGAACGGAAGAAGCCTTTGGATCTACTCTCGCCCGTTGTCTGCATAAGCCCCTTGGCAGAGACATTACCGACCGGCGTGCCTGGGTGACGCGCCTGGTATGCTGGACGCGCACGTTAACTAGGGGCGCACTCTACCGTCAACAGCCACGTTTCATGCCACCGTCAAGCTTGCGGATCTTTGGGCTTCGTTCGGGTTGTGGCGGTTACAATAACGATTCCGATGGCGATGATGGCTCCCACAGTGACCCAAGTGGATGAAACACCGAG
>DASWGL010000284.1:0-24689 GCA_036393735.1 Gemmatimonadaceae bacterium
GGTGAAGAACGGATTCCATTATCAGTTGATGCGCAACATGCTGCAGCTGAATAACGGCAATGGAACCTTCAGCGACATTGGCCAGATGGCCGGCGTCGCGCGCACCGACTGGAGCTGGAGCGCACTGCTCGCGGACTTCGACCTCGACGGAAACAAGGACATCTACGTCACGAACGGGATCGCCAAGGATGTGACGTCACAGGACTACGTCGCGTTCCTCGCCAACCAGCAGACGATGCTCACGGCGATGAAGGGGAAGAAAGTCGATTTCAAGCGCCTCACGGACGCCATGACCTCGAGCAAGCTCGAGCACTACGCATTTCGCAACAACGGCGATCTCACCTTCAGCGACGTGACCGCGAGCTGGGGCTTGGACAAGCCGAGTTTTGGGAATGGCGCCGTGTACGCCGATCTGGATGGCGATGGCGCGCCCGATCTGATAGTGAACAACGTCAACGATGAGGCTTTCGTCTATCGCAACAACGCGCGCTCGCTGGACAAGGACAATCACTATCTGCGAGTGAAGCTCGAAGGCGATGGACCCAACAGGTTCGCGGTCGGCTCGAAGGTGACGCTGAGGAACGGGAAGGCGATGTTCTTTCAGGAGCTGTCGCCCACGCGTGGCTTCGAGTCCAGCGTCGATTATATCCTGACCTTCGGACTGGGCAAGATGGACACGGTGCAATTGGTGACGGTGGATTGGCCCGACGGTCGCGTGAGCGACCTGAAGAACGTCGCGGCGAACCAACGCATCACGGTGAAGCAATCTGAGGCGACGAAGGCAGGCAGAGGCGGAACCGGTGATCCAGCTAAACCGCCGAAGCAGCTCGTTACCGACATCACCCAGCGGACAACGTTGCCGTTCGTTCATCATGAGAACGAGTACGTCGATTTCGACCGCGAGCCAATGATGCCGAAGATGCTCTCGACCGAGGGTCCGCTGATGGCGGTGGCGGACGTCAACGGTGATGGACTCGACGACATATTCATCGGCGGCGCCAAGGACCAGCCCAGCGCAATCCTGATCCAGCAGCAGGATGGCAGCTTCGTGAAGAGCAACGAGAAGCTGCTGGCCGAGGACAGTGTCTCAGAAGACATCGGCGCGGTCTTCTTCGACGCGAACGGAGACGGGCATCCCGATCTCTACGTCGTCACGGGCGGCACCGAGTTCTCGGAGGCGTCGTCGGCACTGGAGGACCGGCTCTACCTGAATGATGGCAAAGGGAATTTCAGGAAGGCGGTCGGCGCTCTTCCGCCGCTGGCGCTCAGCGGCTCGCGCGTGGCAGCTGCTGATTTCGACGGCGATGGTGCGATCGATCTATTCGTCGGCGGCCGCAGCGTTCCGGGACGCTACGGGATCGATCCGCAGAGCGTGCTGCTCAAGAACGACGGTCGGGGACACTTCACCGACGTGACTGATAAAGCTGCTCCGGGTCTATCTCACATTGGCATGGTGACCGATGCCGTCTGGAAGGACATCGACGGCGACGGACGCCCAGACCTGGTTGTGGTGGGTGAGTGGATGCCGATCACGATCTTCCACAACGACGGTCACGGAAAGCTCGTGAAATTGAATGTGCCGGGGCTCGAGAAGAGCAACGGGTGGTGGAACCGGATTATCGCGGGCGACTTCACCGGGCACGGCAGAGTCGATTTCATAGTGGGCAATCTCGGGCTCAACACCCGTCTCCAGGCGAAGGAGAGCGAGCCGGTGACGATGTACGTAAAGGATTTCGCGCACAGTGGATTCGTCCAGCAGATCATCTCCTACTACCACGACGGCAAGCCGTACCCGCTAGAGCTGCGCGATGATCTGATCCGGTCGCTGCCGTTCCTGAAGGACCGTTACGTCAACTACACGGATTACGCCAGGCAGACATTCGCTGACGTGTTTCCCAGGAAGGATCTCGAGGACGCCGTGGTCAAGAATGCCTACACCTTCGCGACGTCGCTCGTGCGGAACAACGGCGACGGAACGTTCACGCTGGTCCCGCTCCCGCTCGAAGCCCAGATTGCTCCCATCTACGGAATTGTCGCCGCGGATATCGAGGGTAACGGGAAGCAGGACCTGCTGATGGCCGGAAACTTCGACGGTGTAAAGCCTGAGATCGGGAGGATGAGCGCCGGATACGGCGTCTATCTACGCGGCGACGGCAAGGGCCATTTCACGCCCGTGCGCGCGCTCGAGAGCGGGTTCTTCGTTCCAGGACAGACCCGCGACATCCAGCGCGTGCGCACACGCGCGGGAAGCATTTACATCGTATCACGCAATAATGACCGGCCCCTCGTTTTCCGGGCGGACCGTTAGTTTTGGCGCTTGGTCTTGATGAGGATCACGCCGTTGCCGGCGCGCAGGCCGTAAAACGAAAGGCTGGCCGCGTCCTTGAGCACCTCGATCGACGCGATGTCGTGCGGATTGATGCCGAGCAACGCGCCACCGGGGCCCGGCGTCACTTCGACGCCATCGATCACGTACAGCGGCTCCATGTTGGCGCTGATGGAGTTGTTACCGCGAATGCGTATGGCGAGACTGCCATCGGGTGTGCGCGTAATCAGGACCCCCGGTACCCGGGCCGCGAGAGTTTTCTCGATTGGGTCGTCACCGGCGCGATCGAGCTCTTCGCCCGTTACAACAGTGCCGGCGAGAGGAAGGGAAGGAGAGCCGGAGGGCGCAGGCTTCTCAGGTGGTGGAGGGACATTGCTCGAGGCGCAGCCGGACGTAAGGCCGACGAAGATGGCGCACGACAGGATGACACGCGGCGTTAATGACGCCATATGACAGTGGCGCAAGGCCAAGTGAACTTTAGATAAGATAGCTGCATTAGCCATGCCCGCCATTGTTTTCTTTGTTTTACCTGTCACATGTGCGTTCGGACTGGTAGCGTTGTGGTCGCTGCCTTCAAAACGGAGATGAGATGAAGATGTACGTACCGAGCTGGTTCCGCGGAATGACGTTCGCCGCCCTATTGATGACGCTCACCGCCACCGCTGGCCTAGGGCAGGCCATTCGCCTTACGCCAGCAAAGTAGCAAGTGCGTAAATGGATAGTCGCGGCTGTGTGCGGATTGACCGCATGCAGCCGCGAGCCGCATTCACCAGCGCTGTTCGAGCTGCTTAGTCCCGAAGCGACCGGCGTCACCTTCGCCAACACGCTGCCGGAAAAGCCGGACTTCAACATCCTGAACTACCTCTACTACTACAACGGTGGGGGCGTCGCGGTCGGTGACATCGACGGCGACGGGCTTCCCGATCTCTACTTCACATCCAACCTCGGTCCCAACAAGCTGTATCGCAACAAGGGCAATTATCAGTTCGAGGACATCACCGACAAGGCGGGCGTCGCTGATTCGATTGGTTGGAAGACCGGTGTCACCATGGCGGATGTCAACGGAGATGGCAAGATCGACATCTACGTCTCGGGTGCGGATTACCTCGGGCTGCACGGACGCAACGTGCTCTACATCAACAACGGGGACGGGACATTCACCGACCGCACGAAGGAATACGGGCTCGATCGCGTCGGCTATAACACGCAGGCGCTGTTCTTCGACTACGACGGAGACGGCGATCTCGATATGTATCTCCTGGATCACTCGACCCATGCCGAGCGGACGATCGAGGCCCAGCCGCAGCGCAGCGCCAAGAGCCCGCGCACCGGCGACCGTTTGTTCAGGAACGACGGCGGCCACTTTACGGATGTCACGGATGCAGCTGGGCTGCACGATGGGATCGACGGCTACGGCCTGGGCATCGTGGCGAGCGATTTCAACAACGATGGATGCCCGGACATCTACGTCGCCAACGATTTCCAGGGGAACGACTACCTCTACATCAACAACTGCGATGGGACGTTCACTGAATCGATAGCGAAAGCGACGGGACACACGAGCAGATTCTCCATGGGTGTGGACGCCGCCGACTTCAACAACGACGGACGCACCGACATCATCTCGCTTGACATGCTCCCCGAGCGAGAAGACATCCTCAAGACGTCCGCGAATGCGGAGAGCTTCAACGTCTACAGTTTGATGCTACGAGCGGGCTACGAGCCGCAGTACGCGCGCAACGCGCTGCAGCTCAACCGCGGCAAGGGGAAGTTCAGCGAGATCGGCTACCTCGCCGGTGTGTTTGCCACCGACTGGAGCTGGGCGGCGCTGTTCGCCGATCTCGACAACGATGGTCGAAAGGATCTGTTCGTCACGAACGGCATCTACCACCGGCCGAACGACTTGGACTATATCAACTTCGTCGGGAACGAAGCAGTGCAGGCCACGCTGCACGACACGATAACGAAGGGCAATCTCCGGCTGTTGCAGATGATGCCTCAGGTCCCGATTGCCAACTACGCATTTCGGAACGAGGGCGATCTCAAGTTCAGGAACATGGCCGAGGAGTGGGGGTTGGCGCAGCCGGGATTCTCGAACGGCGCGGCGTACGTGGATCTGAACAACAGCGGCAATCTCGACCTGGTAGTAAACAACATCAACGCGCCAGCGTCGATCTACAGAAGTCACGCGCGCGAGATCAACAAGAATCATTACCTGACCGTACAGCTCCGCGGCTCGGGTGCGAACACCGCCGGGATCGGTGCGAAGGTCGAGATAACGCAGAAAGGCGCGAAGCAGATTGTGGAGCAGATGCCGACGCGTGGCTTCCTCTCCTCTGTCGATCCGCGTCTCCACTTCGGACTCGGCGCATCCAACAGGATCGATTCTCTCACCGTCATCTGGCCGGATCATCGCTTCCAGACGCTCACGAATCTGGAGGGAGACCGGATCCTCACGCTCTCGCAGAAGGAAGCCTCCGGATCATACCGATATCAGAATTCGACCGTGCCAACAGCGTCCACGCGCGGGCAGCCGGTAGCGGTGCCAATGTTCACCGACATCACCGTCAAGACCGGTGTCGATTTCAAGCACGAGGAAGACACCTTCTACGACTACAATCGCGAGCCGCTGATGCCGCACCTGCTGTCGACCGAAGGACCGCGGCTGGCGGTGGCGGACGTCAACGGCGATGGGCTGGACGATTTTTACGTCGGCGGGGCAAAGTGGCAGGCTGGAAAGCTCTTTATTCAGCAGCGCGACGGAACTTTCCGCGCGAGTAATCAGCCCGCATTTGCCGCTGACAGTCTGTCGGAAGACATCGGCGCAAGCTTTTTCGATGCAAACGGAGATGGGCATCCTGACTTGCTTGTCGTGAGCGGCGGGAACGAATTCTGGGGCGAGCAGGATGCACTGCGGCCTCGCCTCTACCTGAACGACGGCCGCGGGAACTTCCAGCGCGCGCGTGACGCGCTTCCCGACATCTTCGAGAACGGCTCCTGTGTGGCTGTTGGCGATTTCAACGGTGATGGCCACCCGGATCTTTTTCTCGGGAGCCGGGTGGTGTCGAGGAGTTACGGGCTTATACCGAAGAGTCATCTGCTGCAGAACGACGGCAGCGGTCACTTCACCGACGTGACTCTCGAGAAAGCTCCCGAGCTGTCAGAAGCGGGAATGGTGTCGTCGGCGACGTGGGTCGACTACGACCACGATGGAAAACTCGATCTCGTCGTCGTCGGGGAGTGGATGCCGGTGCGCGTTTTCCACAACGAGAATGGCAAGCTCGTCGACCGCACAAAAGAGGCGGGACTCTCAGGGCCCAATGGATGGTGGAACAGCGTCCAGGCGGTCGATTTACGCGGCAACGGACGGCAGGATCTCGTGCTCGGCAATCTCGGACTCAATTCCTACCTGCGCGCATCCGCAAAGGAGCCCGCGCGTCTCTACATCAACGATTTCTCGCACAGCGGCGGCGGCAATCTCGAGCAGATACTCACGTTCTACAAGAACGGTGTTAGCTATCCGCTCGCGGGCCGGGACGAATTGGTGAAGAAAATTCCGTCGCTCCGCAGCAAGTACCCGTCGTACAAGAGTTTCGGTGCCAGTCGCGTCGAGGACATTTTCCCGGCGGCCGATCTCAAACAGGCCCAGGTTCGCGAAGCGTACACGTTTGCGAGCACGGTTGCCCTCAACAATGGCAACGGCACGTTCACGTTGCAGCCGCTTCCGACCGAGGCGCAATTCGCCCCGATCTACGCATCGCTGGCGGGGGATTTCGACGGCGACGGTAAAACGGATCTTCTGGTCGGCGGGAATTTCTACGGAGTGACGCCGATGCTGGGCCGCTACGACGCCAGCTACGGACTAGTGCTTCGCGGCGATGGGAAGGGTGGTTTCACGCCCGTCGACATGGAGCAAAGCAACCTGGTGATCGACGGACAGGTGCGCGACATCAAGTCTCTGCGCAGCGCCAACGGTCAGAGGTTGATAGTTGTTGCTCGCAACAACGACAGAGTAGTGATCCTGCGCCAGGGGCGCTCCAACTAATTATCCAATGCGTGTCCACGGCTGGTGTTCGTGCGGCCAGGTGAATCGATCGGGATGAAAGAGGTGAGCGAGTAGCTCCACGCCCTCCGCCACACGGGGACCCGGTCGCGCGAAGTACGCGTTGGCATCGACGGCATACACTTCCGCATCGGTGATTCGCGGCAGACGCCTTGCCACCTCGATCGCTTCCTTCAAGCCGTATCCGCAGGGCGCCACGATCATCATCTCCGGCTCCGACGCGGCCACATCGTCCCACGTGATTCGCTGCGAGTCGGCGCCTGGTTGGCCGAGCGGATCTTCTCCGCCCGCTGCGGTGACCATTTCCGGTACCCAGTGTCCGCCGCAGAAGAGCGGCTCCGTCCACTCGAGGAACGTGACACAACGGCGAGGCGCATCCGCGACGGCTGCTACGACTCGGTGGATGCGGTCGCGACTTTCCTTGACGAGCTGCCGAGCGGCTTCGTTTCTGCCCGTGGCTTCGCCGATCGCGAGGATGTTCTCCGCGATCTCCGCCAGGTTGCGCGGAGTGAGCGACAGTACCTGGGGCGGCTGTGACATCTCATTCAGCGCTCTACCGAGCTCATTGCCCGAGGGGGCGCAGACCTGACACAGATCCTGGGTGAAGACGATGTCGGGATGAAGCTCGTCGAGGAGGACTTCATCGACGCGGTAGAGGCTCTCGCCGGTGGCGAGGTGCGTAGCGACGGCACGGTCTATCTCCTTCTGCGACAGTCCCTCGAGGGGCAACGCGGGTTTGCTGACGACCGGAAGCGAGCGCACTTGCGGCGGGTAGTCGCACTCATGGGATCGTCCGACGAGGTCCGCGCCCGCGCCGAGTGCGTAGGTGATCTCCGTGGCGGCGGGAAGGAAGGAGACGATGCGCGGCATGACACAAATCTATAGAGCGCGAGAGTCTCGTGAATTTCTATTGAAGACTACGTGGCCGGGGAACTACGAAGTGAAGACTACCTGCCAGGGGCTGTCGGCGGGCCGGCTGGTGGTTGCGTGCGAGTCGTGGGAATCAAGTCGCCGTAGGCGAAGCGTTCATCCCGTAGCACGGTCTCACCGATCATATACTCGACTGGTCCGTCATAGCCAGGACCGTCGGACACGAACGTGTGAAACTCTCCGCGTTCCCCGCACGGGTCGACGCCAGGCGGAAGGTCGGCGAGGAGCGAGTCATCGAACACCCGATGAGCAAATGCGCCGTCCAGCTGCGTGGTGTCGACGCACACTATCCTGGCCGCGAATCCATCGCGAACGAATCTCCGAGCAAGTTCGGCGGTGTCGAGGCCCCAGATCGGAAACATCGGCTCAAAACCCGTCGAACCCAGCAGCCTCTCCCGATAGGCACGGACGTCGGCCAGAAAAAGATCACCGAATGCTATCGCCGTGATGCCCGGCAGCTCGCGTCGCACTCGTTCGAGTGCAGAGAGGAATGCTTTCTCGTACGCGTCGTTCGTGGTGATCGGATCGAGCTCGATAGTGAAGAGAGGGAGGCGGAGCCGCTCCGCCTGCCGTTCCAGCAGCGATCGCCGTACTCCGTGCACACTGATGCGCTCGTAGTCGCGGGTGACGCTGGTAAGAAGTCCCGCAACTTCAGTCTTCGGATCAGCCCGGAGCGCCTGGAGCGCAAGCGCGCTGTCCTTGCCGCCACTCCAACTGAGAAGAACCTGTTTTCGCATCATCCAAATCGAAGCTTGGCCACTCCGATCGCGCCGTTCAACGCCACCATGCCGAGGTTGGTGAGGATCACTGGCCAGTTTCCGATGACGATCCCGTAAATGATCCACAGCGTGCTTGCGGTCACGAGCAGGGCGAACATCCCGAGCGAAAGATCGCGCGTGTGGCGGGTCCTCCACGTTCTGATGACCTGGGGGAGAAACGACGCGACGGTCAGAACGCCGGCGAAGTAACCTAAGTAGTGGATCATCTGGGTTTCGTTGATGGATAATCGCAACTGAAAACTACAACTTCAAACTGCGAGAAGAGCTAGGTGGGGAAGAAAACCAACTGCGAGAAGAGCTAGGTTGTAGGTGCGAGGTACTAGGCACCAGGTTGGAGGTAGAGGCGCGACGTTCGCGCAGATACGAATCTACCTCATACCTCGCACCCAGCACCTCGCACCTTCTACCTTGCTCTTCTCGCAGTTGGTTTGTTTTCCTAAGCCGCAGGTTCGACGGTAATCCCCGATCCATCGCGAATCGTCAGCCAGTCTGTCCTGACGCGGTCCCATTCCTGAATAAGAAGCCCCTGTTCCTCGAACACCAGACGGATCTGGCTCGGATCGTAGCCTGCGATCTCTTCCAGGATC
Source organism: Gemmatimonadaceae bacterium (assembly GCA_036393735.1). Lineage (GTDB taxonomy): Bacteria > Gemmatimonadota > Gemmatimonadetes > Gemmatimonadales > Gemmatimonadaceae > UBA4720. Next base: position 8,686 of record DASWGL010000284.1, read on the forward strand.
GGAATCAGGACGCTGAGCGCATCGTCGCTGATCACCGTGCGCCGCGCGATCTGCGCGATGTGTCTCGCTTCCGATGCCGCGATCGTGAGGCCCTCGCCGCGATTGACGTGAAGCATCACGTGAATATCGGAGCTTCCATCACCTACGTACACGACCCGATCGCTCGGGACGCCGAGGCGGACCCGCAGTGCGTCGACCGCGGCGACCTTGCCGTAACCGGCAGGAACCTGGATGATCGATTCCACCTCGCCCGTTTCATCGCTGAAGCCGAAGTGCGCACCGATGATGTGATCGGGTGGCACGAGTCCCTGTAGCGCCGAGTGGACGACCAACCACGGAGCGGCCGACACGACGTAGAAGTCAAACCTGAAGCCATCGATCCCATCCTTCAGGAACTCGGCGAGCAGCGCGATGTTCCGCTTGAGGCGGATCTGACGACCAACCTCGATGAGGTCGTCCTGCCGCACGCGACGAAAATCTGGATCGTGGCGCAGCAGATAGGTGAGCTCCGCGCCGGACTGCACCAGATTCAGGCGCGAAAGGTTGGCGACCTTTTCCTGAAAATCGGGAATGCCGAGCATCTCGGCCAGAACGAGCCCTGAATCGTTGAAGCTCAGGGTCTGATCAAAGTCGCTTACCAACAGGTAGTACTTCCTCATCGGTCCTCCATCGGCGCTCGAATATGTTTGGTCATGGGGCGCGCCGGTCCCGGTGACCAATAACGAAACGCCCCCGCATCCAGTCGGAACGCGGGGGCGATTCTGGCAATATCAGGATTTGCTAACCCCGTCGCCTTCGCGCGCCACGCATCCCGTCCCCGCGATTGTTTGCGGATCCGAGCATCTCTTTCGTGAAGCGGTGGGCGGTGAGGATCATTTTGCGTTCGTTGATTTGGTTGAGCTTGATCACGCTCTTACTTGCAACCTAATTGGCGCACGTGAAACGTGTCAACCAATTGACGATTTCTGTGGCGAATTGGTGACTTAATGCGTGTCTCGGCTGTGTAACGGAGATTCGCAACTGGGAACTTCTCGCGGTCGGCGATAGAGGAACTACGAACTTACGACTACCGGCCGGGGGCTATCGGCGGGTCGGCTCTCGGCTTCGGGCTACGCATAATTGCGTACAGGGCCAGCACGCTCGGTGGCCCGAAGCCGGTCCGCTCAAAGCCCCGGGCCGGTAGTCATAAGTTGCAGTTGCAGTTGCAGTTATTCACACCCGGCAGATCTTCACCGCCTCAGCAAGCGATGTGCGGGGATCCTTCGTCGGAACAAATTCCTGCGCGACGTAGCCCTTAAATCCGGTGTCACCGATCGCGCGCATAACCGCCCGATAGTTCAGCTCCTGCGAATCGTCGATCTCATGGCGGCCCGGAACACCGCCAGTGTGGAAGTGGCCGATGTACTGGTGATTGTCGCGGATCGTGCGGATCACGTCGCCTTCCATGATCTGCATGTGGTAAATGTCGTAGAGCAGCTTGAAGCGCTCCGAGTTGAGCTGCTTTGCGAGCGCCACGCCCCACGCGGTGTGATCGCACTGATAGTCCGGGTGATCCACCTTCGAGTTCAGCAGCTCCATGCACAGCGTCACTCCGTGCCGCTCGGCAATCGGAAGAAGGGGTGCGAGTCCGCGCGCACACACTGCGTGGCCCTCGTCATCGCTCTGGCCGTTGCGGCTTCCGGAAAAACAGATCACGTTTGGCACTCCCGCTGCGGCGGCAAGCGGAATCGCCCGTTGATAGGCGGGGATGAGCCAGGCGTGATTCTCGACGCGGTTGAACCCCTGCGTGAGACGCGTCTCAGGATTCGGAACGGTCGCGTATCCCATCGCGCACGTGAGTCGGTGGCGCCTGGGGATCGCCCACTCGCTAGGCTCGAGAAGCTCCACTGAGTCGATCCCCAGCTCTCGGGCCATCTGTGAAAGCTGGTCGATCGTGAATTGGTTGAACGGCCAGCGCGTGACCGAAAGTTTGAACGCCGCGGCCGGACGCGTAGTGTGACGCTCGAACGTATGCAGCACATCGGCATCGGCCAGCTTTGTCGCGAGGCGGGTTGGTCTGATACCAAAGAGTCCCGCGGCTCCAGCACCAGCGCCCGCAAGAAATGTCCGTCGCTTCATCGTTCATCCCTCCGCTGCCGTGGGTGGCCAATGTGGGAGTCGCTCCGCGCGGTGTCAAGCGAACCGCTCAGGCTTGCATAAGTAGCGCGGAAGGCCGAAATGCTCCAGATTCTTCGCGGTCTCCGCTTAAGAGGTCGCGGGGCGCAGCGCCAATGAGCTCGGCCGTCCACTTCTCTCTCACCGACGAAACGCCATGAGCAACCTCAACATCGTCGACATCCTCGTGATCGTCGCGTACTTCCTCATACTATCGGGGATCGCCTACTGGGCAGCACGACGCGAGAAAAACGTTAGCGCGGACTTCTTTCTAGCGAGCCGGGATGTGGGTTGGCTTGCGGTCGGAGCCAGCCTCTTCGCTTCCAACATCGGGAGCGAGCATCTCGTGGGGCTCGCCGGAACCGGAGCGGCGAGCGGTCTGGCCGTCGGCCACTTCGAGTGGCTAGCGAGCTTCATCCTGTTGCTCCTCGGCTGGCTGTTCGTGCCGTTCTATCTGCGCAGCGGCGTGTACACCATGCCGGAGTTCCTCGAGCGCCGCTACAACCCCGCCGCGCGCTCGTATTTCACCTGGGTATCGATAGTCGGCTACGTGCTCACGAAGATCAGCGTCACCCTGTTCGCCGGCGGCGTCGTGATGCGGGCGGTGACAGGATACGACTTCTGGACGAGCGCGGCCATCCTCATCGTCATCACCGGGCTCTATACGATCTTCGGTGGACTGCGCGCCGTGATTTATACTGAGGTCATGCAGGCCGTGGTGCTTATCCTGGGGTCGGTTACCCTGATGTTCATCGGTCTCCATGCTGCGGGCGGGTGGTCCGGGCTCCACGACAAGGTCCCGCCCGACTTTTTCTCGATGTGGAAACCGTCCAACCACAAGGATTTCCCCTGGACGGGAGTTGTCTTCGGAGCACCGATCCTCGGCATCTGGTATTGGTGTACGGATCAGCACATCGTCCAGCGTGTGCTCGCGGCCCGCAACATCGAGGAAGCGCGCCGTGGAACGATCTTCGCCGGCTATCTGAAGATTCTTCCGGTCTTCATCTTCGTGCTCCCCGGTATCATCGCCGCCGCGCTGTACCAGGACGTTCGAGGCGGCATGGCCGACTCTGCCTATCCGATACTCGTGACGCGGCTTCTCCCGATCGGGTTCAAGGGCCTCGTACTCGCTGGAATGCTGGCGGCCCTCATGAGCTCGCTCGCTTCCGCTTTTAACTCTGTCTCGACTTTGCTGACGTGGGACGTTTACCGCAAGTGGAGGCCGGGCGCCAGCGAGGCGCGTCTGGTATTCGTGGGGCGTGTGACTACGGTGATACTGGTATTCGTGGGGCTCGCCTGGATTCCAGCCATGAAGTACGTCTCGCCGCAGCTCTATATCTATTTACAGAGCATTCAGGCGTACATCGCGCCGCCAATCGCAGCCGTCTTCCTCCTCGGGGTCTTGAGCCCACGGCTGAATGGGAGGGGCGCTCTCGCCGCGTTATGGTCAGGATTCGTGTTCGGTTTTTCGCGTCTCTTGCTCGAGCTTGGGAAGGGGAAGCTGACGCCTGGATCATTCTGGTACTGGCTCGCCAGTATCAACTTTCTCCACTTCGCTGCTCTCCTCTTCCTCCTGTGCAGCGCAATACTTATTGTCGTGAGTATGCTGACTCCACCTCCGGCTCCCGAGCGCGTAGCGGATCTCACGCTACAAACCGTGGCGCCGTCGGACGCGGTAAAGACGAGTCCGAAAGAGCGGAACTTTGAAATCGCGCTATCGGTGCTGCTTGCAGCGATTATCGGGGGGCTGTGGATCGTGTTTAGATAGGGGCGGGTAACGCTGTTGGGGAGAGACTGAAAACCAACCGCGAGAAGAGCTAGGTAGTAGGTTGGAGGTACTGGGTGCGAGGTAGGAGGAAGAGGCGCTAGACATTGCGCTTCTACCTCCTACCTCATTCCTAGCACCTCGCACCCACTACCTAGCTCTTCTCGAGTTTGTGTCTTCCCCCAGCTAGCTCTTCTCTCAGTTTGGTTTCCTTCCCAACTCACTCAGCTAGTCCAACCGCACAATCGATAATCCCGGCCATACAGTAGGTCTGCGGAAAATTCCCCCACTGCTCTAACGTGCGCGGGTCGAGATCCTCGGCCAGCAGCCCGTGCCGGTTGCGCGCGGCGAGAACTTTTTCGAACAGCACGCGCGCTTCTTCGCGCCGCGTGCCTCCCATGGCGGCCAGTGCCTCGATGTACCAGAACGTGCAAACCAGAAAAGCGTTCTCAGGATAACCGAAGTCATCACGCTCGACGTAACGATAGACGAAGTCTCCGTGCTTGAGCTGTTTCTCGATCGCGGCGACGGTTCCAGCGAAGCGCGGATCGTCGGCCTCGAGAAATCCCAGGCGCGGCATCAGTAGCAAGCTTGCGTCGAGGGAATCGCCGTCCATGGTCGCGGTAAATGCGTTGAGCTTCGCGTTCCACGAACGGCGCGAGATTACCTCGTGGATCCTGGTGGCGCGCAACCGCCAATGCCCGGCGCGATCGGTGAGCGCCAGGCGATCGCCGTACTTCGCGAGCCTGTCGCAGGCTGCCCAGCACAAGATGCTGGAAAACGTGTGCACACGCTCGGTGCCGCGCAGCTCCCACAGTCCAGCGTCGGGAATTTCATATAGCCGCGCGGCCTGCTCGCCAAACGGCTCGAGTCTCGCCAGCAGCGCCTCGTCACCCGCCTGGGTCGCACGCGAATTCAGAAAGAGCGATTCGGCAGTGAGTACAGCCTCTCCGTAAAGATCGTGCTGGGCCTGCTCGCTCGCCTTGTTGCCGATACGTACCGGTCCCATGCCTCGATATCCGGACAGACACTTAGCGACGTGCTCCTCGGGGATTGTTCCGCCGTCGATCGTGTAAATCGGAACGAGATGCGCGTCATCAGTCCTCGCGGCGACGCCGAGGAGGAAAGTGAGGTAGCGCTCGATCGTGCGCATATCGCCCAGGCGGCAAAGCGCGTCGGCGGTGAAATATGCGTCGCGCGGCCAGCAGTAGCGGTAATCCCAGGTGCGGCCGGTGTTGGGAGCTTCGGGGATCGAGGTCGTAATCGCGGGGATGATGGCGCCCGTAGGCTCGTAGACATTCAGCTCCAGCGTAATCGCGGCGCGGATCACGGCGTCACGCCATTCAGCGGGAGCGTGAAGCGAGCGCACCCAGTTGCGCCAATGCTCGTTGGTACGCTCGAGCATGGTGGTGGCCGCGCTCGTAACGTCCCCCGCGACGGGGTCGTCGAGTCCAAAAATGAAGGTGATGGTTTCGTGGACATGAAACAGCGTCCGGTCGACGATCGCCTCGGTCGGGGCGTTGGTCGTAAGCCGCAGTGCCTGCTCGCCTGCGTAGCTGAGGTGGTTTGCACCGAAGGCGTGCTGGCGTTTCTCGCAGCCATAGTCCGCGGCCGGATCGACGCGAACCCGGATGTTCGGCTGACCGCCAATCGGCCTCACCTGACGTACCAGAAGCTTGGGACAGACCAATGCGCCGTCCTTCTCGTAGCGCGGGCAGAAATCAGTGATCTCGACGCCGCCGCCCTTCGCGTCATAGAAGCGGGTGACGAGTATCGGAGTGTCGGGGAGATATTCTTGCTCGGTTTTTACCGCCCCCTGCAACTCAATCGTGAACGTGCCGCGTTCGTCCCGGGGCGCGTCGCCGGCCAATAGCGAGCAGAACACGGGATCACCATCGAAGCGCGGAAAGCAACACCACACGACGGCACCCTGGCCGTCGATCAGTGCGCCTAGACTGCCATTGCCGATGAGTGCGAGGTCGAGTGAGGTCAATCGCTTTTCGAAGGGATGTTAGTCGAAAGCATCGCGCGTACGATTAACCGACAAGCGTGGGTGCGCAACCCAGGCTTGCGGGAATCGGCCACAGGTTGCACCCTCTGTCAGGAGGCAACGTGAGGAAATCTGCTTGCTGGACTGCATGCCTTGCCGCGTTGAGTCTGGTGGTCGATTCTGCCCTCCTTGCAAGTCAACAGCCGACTTCCGCGCCCGATAGCAACCCCGTGGGGGCACCACTAGCCCCGGTGGTCGTGACGGCCGAGCAGCGAGATCACGCACTGGATCACGTGGGTTTCTACCAACGGTCGCAACACAGCGTCGGACACTATCTGACGGCCGAACAGATAACTCGGATGAGCGACTTTCGCTTCACCGATCTGCTACGCGGGATCCCAGGTATTCATGTCGGGATCGACAAGTATGGCGACGATGTCGTGGCGAGCCCTCGAGCCGGTGGAAGCATGTTGAACCCGACACATGGGTGCGTTCAGTATTTTGTCGACGGACAGCCGTGGGGAAATGGCGTCCTCGAGGCCATGCGCTTTCCTGGAGATGAGGATTCTCCCGGCAACAAGACCGTTGCGCGAATTGCGGTCGAAACTGCCCGCCAACTTAACACCGTTCTAAAGAAGAGCGAGATACTTGGGATTGAGGTTTATCAAGGAGGCGGGACTCCAGCCTACTTCAATCAGGGCGGGCATAATTGCGCGGCGATCGTTGTCTGGACGACAGCGAGCGTGTTCAAGTAGAGTCGAGTACCTTCCGCACTCTTGACCCGAAGGCCAGCGACGGGCCATCCTCTGCCAGCACTCCTCTCGTGTGACTCGGCGGGGAATCCAAGAATGAGCACGTTCCACGTGGTACGCGGCTTTACCGGCGTGCTACTTACTCTGTTAACGGTCAGCGCGAGCTCGATAGCGGCGCAGACCCGTACCGTGCAGCCGGTCCTTGCATTCCCCGAGGCCGGCCTCGACGATCCCGCCGCGTATCAAGGCTACCAGACACGCTTCTTCCGCGATACGAAAGGGAACGTCGTGCAAATCTATCTCGACGCGCGAAGCGGGCGGGTCGTGAATCTTCTGCCCGACGCCGTGAACGAGAGCGTCGGGTTCACCGTCCGGGATGGGACCGGCAAGCCGATTCGCCTGGAGTGGGGATCGCCCGACGCCATCATTTCGCAGGCTGGCAATCGCCGCACGATCGAGTACCAGCTCGTCGCGAATGCCCCCCAGATCCTGATCGGGTGGATCCTCCTCGGCTCCATGCGGGTCGAGCGCGATCTAGGGTATTCGGGGCGTCAGCTCGAGCTGTTCGATTGGCCCACGTTCAGGTTGCGGGAACAAGAGGAGCTGATTGGTAATCTGGATCGTCTCGATCCGGCCGAGCGGCAGCGACAATTGGGATTTCTCAACGCGGGCCTGACGTCGGATCTGAGGGCGAGGCTCGAGCCCGATCTCATCACTACCGGCGTGCGCGACCGACGCGGCGTGACCGCATCCCAGGCGACGCTCGACGGAAAAACGAATCTTCAGCTCGACCTGAGCCCCGATCCGCGCGACGCGTCGATTCTGGTGACGCTGCCAATAGTCTCGATGCGCGCCAGTTCCAACCGTCCGATCCGATTCACCGTTCGCGTGACGACCGACGCGCCGCCGCTTACTCCGCTCGCGCGGGATCAGATATTCAACACCGCGTTTCTTCGCTTTCTGAATGACGCGCGTGTCGCCGCCGATCGCGCGCGCGACAATGCCGGCAAAAATGCGGACGCCGCCGCGACGGTGGCCCGCTATCGCCAGCTCGAGCGCGACGTGCGCGGGACCGAGCTCCTTAGCTCCAAAGAGAAGCTGATGGCCGGGCTCCCCAACTACGCGACGTACTTCGGCCGCGACATGATGATGACCTCGCTGATGATGCAGCCGGTCTGGACCGACGCGATGCCGGAGTTCGTGATCGCGAGCGCGCTGAGAAAGCTCGGGCCGGAAGGAGATGTCAGCCACGAGGAGGCGCTGGGCGGCCAGGCGATCCGTGAGAATTCCGCCGAGTACGACGCGCACATGGCGGAGTATTTCCGCCTGATCCGGCGCGGAAGTCGAGCAGCGGCCGACACCGCCCTCACTCACGCGCGGGAGCTGCTGCCCGATTTGCAAAAGGTGCGCGAGAACTATCACATGCGCGACGACGAGTTCCAGCTGCCGGTGGTCGTGGCGCGTTACCTCGGGAATCCCGCGGTGTCGGCGGCGCGAAAGAAAGCATTCCTCATGGATTCATCGGACGGGAGGGGTCCGCGCATCGGGCTCCTTCTGAAAGAGCTCGGACTCGTGGCGACGCTCGCCGCTCCTTACGCGCGCGATCCACTCGTTCAGAATCTCATCGGCTCGCCGCGACTCGATTCGACCCATTGGCGCTCGATCAGCTGGCGCGACAGCAACGCCGGGTACGCGAATGGCCGATTCGAGATGGACATCAACGCCATCTGGGTTCCGCGTGCGCTCCAATCCATCGGCGAGATTCTAACCGCCCTGCAGGCGATCGGCTTTTCGAACGAGCAGCTCGCCGCGCTCTCAACTGGTGTGGCCGACACGCCGCTCGGAAAACTCGCGAACGACCAGGTGTTCTTCCAGCACGCGCTTCAGAACTGGAGTGGGGCGGTGCGGCATTTCGTCGTCACGCTGACGCCCGAAGACATCAAGACCAGGGTTGCGGCCAAGGTGCAATCGCTTTCGGCAGAAGAGCGAGCCTACTGGCGCGCGCAGCTGGCCAAGACTGCCGCCGACACGCTTCCGTTCGACTTCCTCGCCATCTCGCTCGATTCCGCTGGCAAGCCAATTCCGGTCGTGAACACAGACCCAGCGACCTGGCTCCTGTTGCGAGACGGTAGGGATACCACTCCCGAGGGGATTGCATCGGTCGAGCGCGACGTGAGAGCGATCATGCGACCGTACCCGGTGGGATTGTTCGTCGGCGGACTCGGCCCCGTCGTTGCGAATGATGCCTACGCATCACCCGCTGTCTGGGAAGCGTTTCGCAGAGACACGTACCATTCGCCGCGAGTCGTGTGGGGGAGGGAGGTAAACCTGATCCTCCTCGGACTCGCCAATCAGATTTCCGGCGCGAGAAATGACAGCGCGAGATCCAGGAGTCAGGAGCTCATCGAATACGTCGATGCGATGCGCGGTGCGCTCATGCGAACCTACCTCGCTGTGGACTCGTCGGGACTGAAACACAATGAGCTATGGAGCTATGAGATTAGCGACGGAATGCTCAAGCCGATTCGGTACGGAGCAAGCACCGATGTGCAGCTATGGAACGTCACTGACCTCGCTGTACAATTTGTTCTGAAGCGGCTCGGCGTTTACTGACGTGAGGCTTGGTCGGCTCTTCTTGGTGCGCTGGATCTCGCACGCACTCCTCTGCGCCGCGTGGTTGCTCGCGGGGTGCGCGCGAACTTCCAACCCCAACGAGACCGTTCTCACTTTCTCGGGCTCCGCGCTCGGCGCCGAAGGGACGCTCGTCGCGAAGCAGCTACAGCGTTTCATGCAGCTCAATCCCGGAGTCCGGGTCGAGCTCCAGCGCACGCCCGACGACGCGTCGCAGCGGCATCAGCTATATGTGCAGTGGCTCAACGCGCGCGTTGGGAATCCCTCGATTCTCCAGCTCGACGTCGTCTGGACTCCGGAGTTTGCAGCCGCAGGGTGGGTGCTGCCGCTCGACAAGTATGGCCCGCCTCGCGCCGAGTTCTTTCCCGCGACGATCACGGCCAACACGTGGGCCGGGAAACTTTACGCACTGCCGTGGTTCGCCGACGTTGGGCTCCTCTACCGCCGCACCGATCTCATTCAAAACGAGCCGAAGACCCTCGAGGAGATGGTGAAGAGTGCGCAAGCGGCGATGGCGCGCCGGGGTGGACCGCGCTACGGAATCGTCTGGCAGGGCGCGCGCTATGAAGGCCTGATCACGGGCTTCGTGGAATATCTGGGAGCGTTCGGCGGGCGAATCATCGATGATAAGGGCGAGGTCGTCGTGAATCGTCCCGAGGCGGTGCGCGCGCTCGAGTTCATGCGGGATGAGCTGTACGCGACGCACGTCGCTCCACTCGACGTGCTCACCTGGCACGAGGAGGAGGCGCGCTTCGCTTTCCAAAACGGGAACGCTGTGTTCATGCGCAACTGGCCGTATCCGGTAGCGGCGATGAGCGACACCGCGCAATCCAAAGTGGCCGGCAAATTCGCCGTTTCCCCGATGCCGGCGTCGGGCACTGCTCCCAACGGACACTCTACCGCCGCACTCGGCGGCGCACAGCTCGCGATCAACGCCTACACAGAACATCCCGACGCCGCCTACAAGCTCATCGCCTATCTCACCGCGCCTGAACAGATGCTCGAGCGCGCGCAGGCGGTGGGACAGTATCCGACTCGTCCGGCACTGTACGACGACGCACGTCTGCGCGGCGCGGTCGCGATCCCTCTCGGCAATGCCCGGCGGGCAATCGAAAGTGCGACGCCCCGACCCGTAACCCCGATCTACACGGAGCTCTCGGAAATTCTTCAGATCGAGCTGCACCGCGCGCTCGTGAGACAAGCGGAGCCGAGGGAGGCGCTCAACTCGGCGGCCGCGCGGATAAACGCGCTCATCGAACGGACCGGGATGCGCAAACTCATGTCGGGTGCCGCGAAAGAAGCTACGCCGCCTGGCAGGCCATCGGGATGAGCGGTACTATCGGTCACGCCGAATGACGCGACTCCGTTGAAAAAAATCTCCCGCCTCGGACACGAGGCTCGGCTCGGCTGGACGCTCGTGGCGCCCGCACTTTCCGTCATCGCCCTCATCGCGATCTTTCCGCTCGGGTGGACCTTCTGGGAATCGCTCCACCTCCACGAGCTCAGGATGCCGTGGCTCGGGAAGCCGTTCGTCGGCCTCGCCAATTACGCGGAGATCGCAAAGGATCCGCGCTTCTGGGCGGCACTCGGTCACACCGCTTTCTTCACCTTTGTCTCGATTTCGCTGGAGCTCGTGATCGGACTCTTTCTCGCGCTCGCCATGAATCGCGTATTTCGCGGGCGCGGTTTCGTCCGCGCCGCGGTACTGGTCCCGTGGGCGATTCCAACCGTCGTGGCTGCCCTCCTCTGGCGCTTCATCTTCGAGTCGCAGGGCGGGATCGCCAACGCGCTGCTCGTCGATGCGGGCATCCTGAAGCAGCCGATGGTCTGGTTCATCCAGACGTCGACGGCGTGGGTGCCCGTGATTCTTTCCGATGTCTGGAAGACGACTCCGTTCGTGGCGCTGTTACTCCTGGCGGGGCTACAGAATATCGATCTGACTCTTTACGAGGCCGCCGCCGTCGATGGAGCCAACGCCTGGTGGCAGCTCCGGCACATCACCCTGCCGCTGCTCAAGCCGGCGATTCTCGTCACGCTAATCTTCCGCACGCTCGACGGATTCCGCGTCTTCGATCTGATCTACGTGCTCACGGGCGGAGGACCCGGAACATCTACCGAGCCGGTGGCGCTCTACACGTTCAATGCGCTGCTCCAGAATCTGCGGTTCGGGTACGGCTCGGCCCTCTCGGTCGTGATCTTCGCGATTACTTTCGGGCTCGCGTTGTTCTACGTCCGCGGACTCGGCGTGCGGCTTGGAGGAGAAGAGTGATCACGTTGATGACGGTATCGCCAGTCACCACGCGCGAGGAAGCCCAATGAAAGCCGCAAACGTGTCCGGTGTTCGCTGGCACCGCTGGCTATTCGGCGCGGCGCTGGTCGCGCTCATGCTGTTCACGCTCTTCCCGTTCTATTGGGCGATCGTCGCGTCCCTCACGTCCGACGCGGCTCTGTTTCGGGATCCCTCACTGTGGCCACAGCACCTTATCTTCGATCACTACCGCGCGCTGTTCACCGAGCGTGATTTCATCACGCCGATCCGCAACTCGCTCGTCGTCGCCGGCACTACGACAATCTTCTGCCTGATCGTCGGGACGCTTGCCGCCTATGCGCTCGCCAGAATCGAATTCCGCGGCAAGGCGGCGATCATGGGGTTCATTCTGGCGGTGACCATGTTTCCGCAGATCTCGATCGTGAGCCCGCTTTACCTGCTGCTGCGGTCACTCCATTTGATCGACACGTATCCGGGTCTCATCATGCCGTACATGACGTTCGCGATGCCGCTCACGGTCTGGGTTCTGACCGGTTCCATCCGGCAGATTCCCAAGGATCTCGAGGAGGCGGCCCACGTCGACGGCGCCTCGCGACGACAGAGCTTCACGAAAATTCTCCTACCACTCGCCGTGCCGAGCCTGGCGACAACGGGAATTCTGACATTCATCTACTGTTGGAACGAGTTCCTGTTCGCGCTTTCGTTCACACTGGGACCCGAGCGGCAGACGGTGCCGGTTGCGATCGCGCTGTTCCGGGGGCAGTACCAGGTTCCGTGGGGGGAGATTCTTGCTGCGGCCGTCGTGGCCACAACGCCAGTGGCGGCGATGGTTCTAGTTTTTCAACGGAGAATAGTTCAGGGACTAACTGCTGGCGCGGTGAAGGGATGACAGCAACTGCATAAGAACGGGTGCCAGACGTCAGTAGCGTAGATGCCAGACCTGCAGTTCACTACGCCCTGACTTTTCTGGTGCGGGATCAAGGCACAGGCAACTGCCGGTGCTCGGAATGCCACAGAGGCAAGTCTGGGCGTCGTGAACTAATCACTGGCAACTACGCTACTGACGTCTGGCACCCGTTCAATTGCAGTTAACCGGAGAAGTGAATGGCCCGAATTGCACTAGAGCACGTCGACAAGACCTACCCGAATGGCTACATCGCCGCCCGTGACCTGAGCCTCGAAGCCACGGACGGGGAACTGCTCGTGCTGGTTGGTCCATCGGGCAGTGGCAAATCGACGGTGCTCAGGCTCATGGCGGGCCTCGAGCGCGTGAGCGACGGAGTGATTCGCATCGGCGAGCGCGACGTCACTGACCTTCCGCCACAGCAGCGCGACATCGCCATGGTCTTTCAGAACTACGCGCTGTACCCGCACATGACCGTGCGCGAGAATCTCGGATTCGGCCTCAGCATCAGGAAACAGCCGCCGGCGGTGATCGCCGAGCGCGTCGATGCGATCGCCGCGTCACTCGGCCTCGAGGTACTACTCGACAGGAAACCGGCGCAGCTCTCGGGAGGGCAACGCCAGCGCGTCGCACTCGGCCGCGCGATCGTGCGCGAACCGCTGGCATTCCTGTTCGACGAGCCCCTCTCCAATCTGGACGCGCAGCTCCGCGTCGAGACGCGGGTCGAGTTGGCGCGGCTGCATCGCAAACTTGGCGCGACGATGGTCTACGTCACGCACGACCAGTCGGAGGCGCTCACGCTGGGCGACCGCATCGCGGTGCTGAAGGAAGGCGTGCTTCAGCAGATCGCTACGCCCATGGAGCTCTACAACCGTCCCGCGAACAAATTCGTTGCCGGATTCATCGGCAGTCCGGCGATGAACTTCATCGAAGGAGTGATTCAGCGCACAGAGGGCGCTGCCGGCCGGATCGGGATGTGCACATTCAAGGGTATTGATCTCACGCTCGACGTTCCATGTGGTGAATCGCGCGGCCGCGTGTTCCTCGGCGTACGCCCCCAGCACATCGAGGTGAGCGGCGATGGCGAGAACAGACCGAAGGCCGAAGTGGGTGTCGTCGAGCCGATGGGGAACGAACAGATTGTCTACGTCACCCTCTCTGGCGGGGATCGATTGGTCGCGGTCGCTCCGCCGCAAGAGCTGATCAAGCCCGGCGACATCGTCTCGATTCGGGTACGCCCCGAGGGCGCGCACATCTTCGACGCGGAGACCGGCGGCCGCATCGACCCGTCTCCACAACCGATAGAGCCCTAGCGAGGCAACGGCGTTTCTCCGGTATCGGAGTTTCCCGTCACCTCCTCCAGCCATGCTTCAGCGGCGCGATGCTCTGTGAATACTTCGACGTCGATTCCCAGTGCGCGCGCGAGAACCGAGAATGTTTTCGACACCCGGTAAGTCGCTGACAACTTGGCTACGATTGCGATCCGTCCCAGCCCGCGGTTGACGAGCTGCAGCACTCTGCTCGCGACTTCCGCGAGTTGCAGGACCGTGATATCAGGCGCGGCATCGCTCGCGTCGTAGAGACCGCGCAAGCCTGGCCGGAGATCAGGGTCCGCGAGCAGTGCGTCCAGGAAAGGGTGCAGATCCTCTGCGCGGATGACTCCGGTCGCGTACGCCTTTATCAGCCGTTCGTCACGGGAGATCGTGTACGTGATGGGCATCGGGTGGCGTTCTTACCGCAACTCTGTCGCCAGCAAACCCATGTGTGGGAGAATCAGGCGCTGGCGATCCTCCGGAGCGCCTGAACCGCGTCGACGATTTCTTTGCTCGGCCACGCACCGGGCATCACGACGGGCACGAGCTTGTCGTCTCTATGATAAAGATCGTTGCCGACTCCTGTCGCAGGAACGCCCTGGACCGATATGAATTTGTCGGGCGCCCACGTCGTGGGGTTCTCAACTTCTCCCGCGCTGGCTCCTTCGCTCCCCGTGCAGGCGACGAAAAGCGTAAGAACGGGTATGACAACCAGAACCGACGCTGTCGAGCGCGCCTTTTGCAAGGCGATAACTGGAGAGGTCATAGGGGCTTAAACAGTCCTTCGAGAGGGTTCCATCGCTTCAGCCGTTGGTCAGGCGAAATGCGGGCCAGCCCGAGAGTTGGGGCGGAACAGCATCAGAGGCTTCACGATTTACCGAAGGGGAGTTTGCGATTAGCTCGTCCTCCTCGGCACGGGAGCCCCATCCGATGGAAGTGTTCCAATCGTACACAACAGATGGTGACACGAGCCCTTCGCTGACGTCGATTCATACGGTCATGCAATAGCGCGATGTTTGCATCGAGCCGTAGTTATCCCGACTGAATCGCTTTGTCGGGCAAAGGATGGAAGCGGAGGATTTTGAATGACCGAAATGCAGGAGATGACGCGACTGGTTCGCCGTCTCGTATGGTTCTCCGTCGGCGCATTGGCATTCATCGCGGCAACCATTGCGGGATTCTATCTACTCGAGCGGCGCGCCGAGCAGGCTTTCACGCAAACACGAGAGGTCTCACGTATCGGCCGGACTGCCGCGGCCCTCGCTACCGATCGCGAGACCGGAATCCGCGGGTACCAACTCACACACAATCAGACTTCGCTCGTTCCCGAGGTCATAGGCCGAGCACAGCTCCCGCCTAAACTGGATTCGCTGGCAGCGCTCACAGAGTCGAATCCTGCTCAGCGGGAGAACGTTCACGCGATAACAACTGCTCTCACTCGATGGGAAAACGAATTCGCCCAGCCGGCTTTAAGCGGAGAGATTAGCGGGGGAAACGCGCTAGCCGGCAAGCCTTTGTTCGACCAGATACGAACCGGCTTCGCCGCCTTCGTTGGAGCCAGTGAGCGGCAGCTGAGCCGAGATCAAGCCCGAATCAGGAACACGCAGCTCCTTGGCGTCGCAGTTGTCCTCGCCGAGCTGCTGGCGTTTGCCGGACTTCTGCTCTTCATGATTCGTGGGAGACTCATGCAGCAGGCCAGGGATCTCGTCTACCAGCAAGAGCTGCTCGAGCAGCAGGCAGTCGAGCTCGAGCTGCAGATGGCCGACGTGGAGATGGCGAACCAGTCGCTCGCGGAGAGTGAGGAGACGCTCAGTAAGAGCGAAGAGCGCTACAGGTACGCAGCTCTCGCGACCAACGACGCGATATACGACTGGGACGTCGCCTCGAACCACTTCGAGTGGAACGAAGGCCTCCAGGGATTATTCGGATACTCCGAGGAAGAGGTAGGAACTACGATCGAGTGGATCGTGGGTCTCCTGCATCCGGAAGACACCGAGCGGGTGATGGGAGGCTTTTACGGAGTGTTCGAGAAGGGCGGCGGCAGTAAGTGGAAGTCCGAATACAGACTACGCCGGAAGGACGGAAAGTACGCCGACGCAGAAGGGCGCGCTCACATAATTCGAGCGGCAGATGGGACGCCGAAGAGGGTAATCGGCGCGATCAGTGACCGGACCCAACAGCAGTCCCTCGAGAGTCAGCTCCGCCAATCCCAGAAAATGGAGGCGA
>DASWGL010000285.1:0-15009 GCA_036393735.1 Gemmatimonadaceae bacterium
CACCCTCATTCCCCTTGGCCCCGAGACCGACGGGCCATTTGACCTCTTTGCCCTTGCCGACGCTCGTTTTCCACGCGGGAACTGCCGTGGTCAGGTAATCCGTGAAGATGTAGGTAGTACCACTGCCGTCGGAGCGATGGACGACCAGAATATCCTGATTGGGCAGCGAGACGCCGGCGTTCAGCGATGCAAGCCGGGTGTCGTTCCACTTCTTGATGCGTCCCATGAAAATGGCGGCGATCACATCAGGCGTGATCTTCAGAGGCGCGCTCACTCCCGGGAGGTTGTACGTGATGACGTCGGCGCCGAGGACTGTCGGAAAGTGAATGATCGGGCCGCCTTTTGCCTTAGCTAATTCCTCATCGCTCATCGGACTATCGGAGGCACCGAAGTCGACTGTTTCCTCCGAAAGCTGCCGGATGCCGCCACCCGATCCGATTGACTGGTAGTTGATCTTCACGCCCGTGAGCTTGGCGTAGTCGGAGAACCACTTGGAGTAGATAGGATAGGGGAAGGTCGCACCCGCCCCGGTCAAATCCACGGATTGGCTTGATGAGCTAGCTGTAGAGGAGGCCGCGCTGGAGGTATTTGCGCTTTCTTTGGCGCACGCGACAGCCAACAACATGAGGGCGGCGAGCTTCAAGGCTCTCACTGGACGGCTCCTGGTTTCTGTTTTTGAGGGACGACCCTGGTGACCTAAAAATAGAAGCGCCCCCGAGGGGTCACGACAAAGGTCAGGTAACGACATTGTCACAACCGCCCCGAGGGCGCTCCGTACCCCGATAGAGCGTGCCTAGAAGTTCGCCACCATGTGCAGGAAGTACGTCTTGGTAGCAGCGGCAATCGCTCCCGAATGCGGAGTCTGCTCCTGATAATCCAGGGATATTGCCGACTTCTTGTTGAGGTCCCAGGTCAGACCGCTGATAACGGTATTGATGTATGCGTCGGTGCCGGTGTTCGGCTTGGCACGGTCCCAGCGGGCGATCAGGCCCAGCGGGAACGTCGACTGATCGTTCAACAGCTGGAACGGCTTGATCGTCACGAATCCGGCGATGAGTCGCCCGGTACTGTCGACCTCGACCCGCGGCGCTGCAACTGTGTTGGCTCCCGTTTCTTTCGCATCTTTGCGGGTATCCCACTCAGCGCCAGCGGTGAAACGCGGATCGCGGAGGCCCGCGAAGACTCCCGCTCTCGTCCGTGGAAGCGAAGACCCAACTGGACCGACTTGTCCCGCGCCACCGGCGACAAAGCTGCTGGCTACCGCACCCTGGTACGCCCAGCCCGTCAACGCGAAGGTTTTGATCACCTTGTTGCTCGACGACGAGAGTGGCGTGATGGTGAGCCTCGCCGCGTAGTCCTTGAACCGGTCGGTCTCACGCGAGGTGTAGCCAGGCCCGTTCACGATCGTAGCGTAAAACTCACCGAACTTGTTGGGCAACGTCCAGAGAGTCGCCACGCCGGCGTCCGCGGACGAGAAGTATCCTGCGCGCTCGACCGGAGTTTGAGAAACCCAGCGCGGCCAAAATTGTTCGACGTGATCGATCACTACGTTGTGAAGCAACCCGCCGCGAATGTTCGCATTCCAGGTAGCGCTCTTGATCAAGTCGTACTGGAGGTACGCGTACTTCGCGCGGATTACCCAACCTCTGTAGAAGTTGTCGTTCGGCGTTGCAGTCTGTTGGAACACGTCGGCCGTGATGCGAATGCTGGCACGGTCACCGGCTGGCATCCTGAAGGTAAGGTACGTCCGCTCCAGGTCGAACTTGTTCGACGACTTCGCTGGTCCCTTGTCGCCACGATACTGGTAGTTGGCGTAGAGCACTCCGGAGAAATCAACCGGAATCGAGACGGCAGCGGGCTGAGGCGCCGGCGGCGGCGGAGCAGGCCTGGTCGTGTCGGTCGGCTGCTGGGCAGAAATCGCCAGCGGCAGAGCCAGCAGTCCGAGCGCAACGAGAGTGATTTTTTTCATCGAGCGTCTCCGATGCGTGAGTCAGCGATACGGATCGTCTTCAGTCTGTTCTGAAGCTGCGCAACCATTGGTGCAGGAAGCGGAGCGTAATCCAGCGATGCTACTGTCTTCTCACCGTCCTTGTAGGCCCAGCGCAGGAAATTCACGAGCTTTGCGCCTTTGACGCGATCGGGCTGATTCTGGTATACGAGAATCCAGGTCATGGACGAGATCGGATAGGAATCCTTGCCTGGTGCGTTTGCGATCGAGATGCGGTAGTCGGTATTCTTGGGGAGCTTCATGCTGGCGGCCGCGGCGGTCACCGACGCGGTCGGCGGCGTGATGAAACGTCCAGCGGCATTTCGGACAGTCGCGAACGGAAGACTGTTTTGCTTTGCGTACGCCAACTCGACGTAGCCAATCGAGCCCGGAGTCTGCTTCACCTGCCCGGCGACGCCTTCGTTGCCCTTGCCACCAAGACCAACGGGCCACTTGATCTCCTTGCCCTTGCCGAGCGTGCTCGACCAGGATGGACTCACCGAAGTCAGATAGTCGCTGAAGATGTAGGTGGTCCCGCTGCCATCCGAGCGGTGGACGACGAGGATGTCAGAATTGGGAAGAGCCACCCCGCGGTTCTGTGCGACAATCTGCGCATCATTCCACTTGGTGATCTTCCCGGCAAAAATGTCCGCGATCGCATCGCCGGTCAGATTGAGCGGGCGGGTGAGACCGGGAACGTTATAAGTGATGACGACCGCGCCCATCACGGTCGGAAAATGAAGGACCGGTCCGCCTTTGGCGGTCGCGAGCTCCTGGTCGCTCATCGGCCCGTCGGAAGCGCCGAAATCGACGGTCTGTTCGGACAGCTGTCTGATGCCGCCGCCAGATCCGATCGACTGATAGTTGATTTTGACGCCCGTGCTCTGGGCGTAATCGGCGAACCACTTCGAATAAATGGGATACGGGAACGTCGCGCCCGCTCCGGTGAGATCCACTGATTGTGCAGCCGCAACAACTGAGAACAACGCACCTGTTGCAAGTGCGACAGCAATGCTGCGAACGGTTTTGATCACTTTTGACTCCGAGAGAGGAAGTTTGTCGCGTTACAAACTCTCTCAGGCACGTCACGGACAGTCACACGGGAGGTAAAGGGTTTGTCACGACTGAGCCGTGGTTGCTCCGTCGGGAAAGAAGATACTGACCGTCGTACCGACGCCAACGGTGCTATCTGCTCCCACTGTACCACCATGAGCCTCAACGAGATGCCTCACGATTGCGAGCCCCAGTCCCGTGCCGCCTGCCTCGCGCGATCGCCCGCTGTCGGCGCGGTAGAAGCGCTCGAAGATTCTCGGCAGGTGTTCCGGTGGAATGCCGCTTCCGGTATCGGCGACGGCGAGCGAGACTCCGCCGGTTTCGCGCTTTGTCTGGATCGAGATGCGGCCGCCCGCGCCCGTGTGACGGATCGCATTTTCGATGAGGTTGAGGAGGATCTGCTCCAGCGCTGTTCGATCAGCGTAAATCGTTTCGGCGCCTGGCTCGATTGTCGTGTCGAGGGCAACGCTTTTGGCGTTCGCGGCGACCGCCGCTCGGCCAAAGACCTCGGCAGCCACGTCCGCAATGTGTACAGGCTCCGGTCGCGGCCTCCAGTGTCCCGTTTCGATTCGCGAGAGGTCGAGCAGCTCATCGACGATCCGCTGCATGCGCTGGGCGTTGCTGAAGATAGTTCTTGCAAATTCGGCTCGCATTTCCGGCGGCACATCCCGATCCTGCAGCGTTTCAGCGAAGCCCCCGATGATCGTGAGGGGCGTACGAAGCTCGTGAGAGACGTTAGCGACGAAATCCCTGCGCACCGCCTCGAGTTTCCGAATTGGGGTGAGGTCGAAGAGGGCAACGACTGCGCCGCCGTTGGCGAGAGGACGCGCCGTCAGAGATAGCGTTGTCTCGCCGATGACGACCTCTTCGGGCTCGGTCTCGGTTCCGCTCAGGGCGAGCGATATCGCGTTTCGCAAAGTCGCATCGCGCGGCAGAAAGTCGATGCCGAATGGAATCGGGCGCCGGATCGAAAGCAGGCGGCGCCCCGTGTCGTTGATGCGCACGACTTCGTGCGATGGAGAAATCGCCATCACGCCCTCGTTCAGCGTTTCGACGAGCGCGGAGAGTATCGATTGCTCCGCCGCCAGGGCCGAGATCCGCGCTTCGAGTTGTTCAGCCAGGCGGTGGACCGCGTCGGCGAGATCTCCAACCTCGCCCGGTGCGGCGAGCGCGGGATATCGCTTCCGCTCGCCCGCGGCGAGCGAGCGCGCAACATCTCGAAGGTCGGTAATCGGTCGGGAGACCGAGCGAGAGAAAAGAGCGGCCAGAATCGCAGCAAACAGGAAGGAGATGAGACCTGCCACAAGAACTCCGCTGCGCGCTCTCGCGAAGAGCTCCTCGACCGCTTTCGTCGTCACGGAAACGCGAGCGATGCCACGTGGCGCCTTGACGGCGACGTAGAGCTGCTCCTCACCCGTGGACGGGCTCATACGCCGAACGGACCCGACTCCGCTGTTCCTCGCTTCGATCACTTCCGGGCGATTGCTGTGGTTTTCCAGGGCTTTGAGGGCGGGCCCGTCGAATTCCGAGTCACCGACAACGTGTCCGGCGGAATCGATCAGAGTGATCCGGTGTCCAGTGGCGACCCCCGCCTCATCCGCCAGCGAGTCGGGATCCACGCCAGGCTTCCACTGTGTTGCCAGGAATCTCGCCTCACCGGCGAGGTCCTGAACGGCCTGCTCAGTGATGCTCGAGTGCAGTTGATTATCGATGATGACGACTACCGAGACCACCATTACCGCGACGATCGCGAGCGACTGGAGAAGCAGCCGGTGCGCGAGCTTCACGATCGTTCGTTGACGTTTCGAATGCGATAGCCGAAACCGCGCACCGTCTCTATCAGATCGCCGGCCGGGCCAAGCTTGGCGCGAAGACGCTGCACGTGCATGTCCACCGTTCTGGTCTGAATGTCAGGCGCGGCTTCCCACACAGTCTCCAGCAGCAAGTTGCGCGGTTGCACTCTACCCTTTCGCTCGGCGAGCAGAAGGAGAAGCTTGAACTCCGTAGGAGTAAGATCGATTTCGCGCCCATCCACTGTGACGCGGTGCGCGGTGCTTTCGATCTTCAGGGGTCCGATCTGCTTGATGTCGTCCGAATCCTCGCGCCCTGCCTTTACCCGCCTGAGAATCGCGCCGACGCGCAGAACCAGCTCCTGTGGACTGAACGGCTTGGTCAAATAATCGTCGGCGCCGAGGGTGAGACCTTTGATGCGGTCGCTCTCTTCCCGTCGGGCTGTGAGCATGAGCACTGCTATGCGCGACGTCGAGCCGTCCGAGCGGAGCTCCTCCATGACCTCGAGTCCCGACAGTCCGGGAAGCATGAGGTCGAGAACGATTATCGATGGCTTATCGCGCCGCGCGGCTGCGAGCCCCTCGTGCCCGTTGGTTGCCGTCGACACAGAGTAGCCCGATTTGGCGAGGTGATACGCCACGAGCGCAACGATATCGGGCTCGTCGTCCACGACGAGGACGCGCTCCGTGGCACCGCTCGGTTCAGTCACGTCTGGAAGTTGTCCGACCTCCCGACGCGGCGTCAACTCGTCGTCTGTCACGAACACGTGACAATAACGTTGCACTCCCTCGCCCAGCGGCGCCCAGCTAGCTTTGCAATTCACCGAGCGAATCGAATTTGAGGAGAGATGATTTTGCGAGCGCTTAGTGCCATCCTGCTGCTGACCTTTGCCCGGTCCCCAGCCCACGCGCAGATCCTCCCGGCTGGCCAGCCGCAGTTTCCGGCCGGAACGCGCTTCCTCCGAATCATCGCGACCAACGACTTCCACGGCGCACTCGAGCCCCGTCCGGACGCGAACGGCGTTCGCCGCGGAGGTGCCGCCTACGTCGCCGCCGGGATCGACCGCGCGCGCACCGAATGCGCTCCGCGCTGCGAGACTCTACTGGTCGACGCTGGCGACCTCTTCCAGGGCACCCCCGCCTCCAACCTTTCCTTCGGCCGCCCCGTCGTGGAGTACTACAATAGAATGGGCTACGCCGCGGCCGCCCTCGGCAACCACGAGTTCGACTGGGGAATCGACTCCCTCCGCGCCCGCATGCGGCAGGCGAAGTTCGGAATCCTCGGCGCCAACGTTCGATACACCGACGGCCGCGACGTCAGGTGGATTCGCAATGACACGATCGTGAAGCGCGGCGCCACTCGAATAGGAATCATCGGCGTATCCACCGTCTCTACTCCGACGACGACGCGCGCCGCCAACGTCGTGGGACTGCGGTTTGACGATCCGGCGCCAATCGTTGACAGCATTGGAACGGCGCTCAGGAAGCGCGGCGCCAACTTCGTGGTCGTCATCGCTCACGCTGGAGCGAGCTGCGGCCGGGACGGAGCTACGGAATGCGGCGGAGAAATCATAGACCTCGCCCGAAAGCTCACGACGAAGGTTGACGCTATCGTGAGCGGGCACACTCACACGCTCGTCAACACCGAGGTCAAGGGAATTCCGATCGTGCAGGCGCGCTCGAGCGGACGCGCCATTGACGTCCTCGATCTCCCGATCGGCAGGAATGCAAACCTTCCGATTCGGCATCAGGTGCGCGAGCTCGCTGTGGATACCATGCGGCCTGTTCCCGCGATTGATTCAATCGTTCGCCGAGCCGTGGATCGCGTTTCGTCGCTCGTCAATCGTCACGTCGCGACCGTCCCCGTCACGCTCGCGCGTCAAGGTTCCCAGTATCCGCTCGGCAATCTCATCGCTGATGCCCAGCGCTGGGCGGCAAAGGGCGACGTCGCGATCATGAATAACGGCGGAATTCGCACGGAGCTTCGCGCCGGCGAGGCGACTTACGGATCGCTATTCGAGATTCAGCCGTTCGGGAACACGCTGTACTCCCTCACGATGACGGGTACCCAGTTGCGTGGATTGCTGGAAGCGATGCTCGCCAGGAACTCGATCGACGATCATGTGAGCGGCCTGACCATCAGGTATGACCCATCCAGGGCCAAGGGGTCGCGCGTTGTCTCGGTCACGACGGCAGATGGAGCTCCTCTCTCCGACGCGAAGACGTACAACGTGATCGTCAATGACTTCCTCGCCACCGGCGGTGAAGGCTACAATCTGGGCGGCCGTGCCACCGCCTCGAAACCGCTCAACATCGTGGATCTGGACGCTCTCATCGACTATCTCAAGTCGCTGCCCACCCCGATCGCCGCTCCGACCGAAGTGCGGATCGCTCCCATTTCGCCATGAGTGAAAAGGTTCGCGTCTACATAAATGCCCAGGCGGTCGATGTCGACGCCTCGGCGACCGCTCTCGAAGCGGTAGAAGCCTGGGATGAAATACAGGCCGCGGCGGTGCGCAGCGGGGAGCGGATGATCACTGACAGCCGTGGGATCGTCACCGCCAACAGCACCCCCGTGCACAACGGCGCAATTTTTCGCATCGTTCGCGCTCGGCAGACTGCCAGCGACGACCAGGACTTCAACCCATTGTAATGCCGCTCTCGATTTTCTCTAACAAGCTCCGCCAGCTTCCCAAGGCGGAGCTGCATTGCCATCTCGATGGCTCGGTCCGGCCCGCAACACTTCTGGAACTGGCACGTGAGCATCGGATTCAGATGCCGAGGCACACTCCCGAGGAGCTGGCGGACTTCATGAGAGTGGATGACGCCCAGAGCCTCGAGGATTACCTGCGACGCTTCGACGTGACGATCTCCGTCATGCAGAGCGAGGAAGCGCTCGAGCGTATTGCCTACGAGCTGGCCGAAGATGCCGCCGAGGATGGCGTCCGCTACATCGAGGTGAGAAATGCGCCGCTCCTGAACGTCGTTCAGGGAATCACGCTCGTGCAGGCGGTCGAGGCGCCGCTTCGCGGGCTTCGCCGGGCCGAGAAGGATTTCGACATCACGGCGCGGTTCATCGTCTGCGGATTGCGTCAATTTCCGCCCGAGAGTTCACTCGAGATGGCCAGGCTCGCTGTCGAGTTCGGCAGCGAAGGGGTCGTGGCATTCGATCTGGCCGGAGCAGAGAAAGGAAATCCGGCGGCGCGTCACGTCGACGCGTTCAGGTACGCGCGCGAGCATAATCTTGCGGTCACGGTGCACGCCGGTGAAGGTGATGGAGCCGAGTCGATACGGCAGGCGGTGCACGTGTGCGGCGCGAACCGCATTGGTCACGGAACGCGGCTCATCGAGGATCCGGAGCTCACCCAGTACGTCAACGACCGGCGGATCGCGCTCGAGGTCTGCCTCACCAGCAACGTGCAAACGCGTGTCGCCGATTCGTACGCGACGCATCCATTCCGCGAATACTTCGACCGCGGCCTCAACGTCACGCTCAACACCGACAACCGCCTGATGAGCGGGACGACGCTCACGGACGAATACGTCCACGCGGCCGAGCAGCTCGACCTGACCGTGGAAGAGTTGGCGGGGATTGCGCTCAATGGATTTGAAAGCGCATTTCTTCCCTGGGAGGAGCGACTCATGCTGATCGAGGAAGTATCGGACAAGATCGAACGGCTGATCGGACCGGAAGAATGAAGAGTCAATACTCGACAGAAGCGGCAATCAAGGCTGCGGTGGCGATTCGCGAGCGTGCCAAGTCCCAACATCCCAAAATCGGGATCATCCTCGGCTCGGGATTGGGTGGACTGTCGAAATCCATTGGCGACGCCGTTCGCATTCCCTTCCGCGACATTCCCGGTTTCCCCGATGCGACGATCGCCGGACACGAGGGCGCTGTCATCATCGGGTCATTGGGCGGGCGTGAGGTTGTCGCGCTGAGCGGGCGATTCCACATGTACGAAGGACACTCCGCCGCGCTCGCGGCATTCCCGGTCCGCGTGTTCCACGCGCTCGGGGCGTACGATCTCTTTGTCTCGAATGCGGCGGGCGGAATTTCCCCCAAGCTTGCGGTTGGAGATCTGATGATGATCTCGGATCACCTCAATCTGATGGGAGCAAATCCTCTCGTGGGAGAGGCGCAGAAAGGAGAAATTCGCTTTCCGGACATGACCGACGCATACAACCCCGGTCTGCGCTGGCTGCTGCGCACGACGGCGGAAAAGCTCGGCATCACGCTTCGTGAAGGAGTGTACGCGGGATTGCTGGGTCCGTCGTATGAGACGCCGAGCGAAGTAAAGATGTTGAGACTACTCGGCGCCGATGCGGTTGGAATGTCGACGGTGCCAGAAGTGATTCTGGCCAGGGCGCTGGGTATGCGCGTAGCTGGAGTCAGCTGCATTACCAACGCCGCTGCGGGAGTTACTGGGGCGGCCCTCAGCCATGCGGAAGTGCTGGAAACCACGAATCGCGTCAGCGCGGCGTTCGAGTCGCTGGTGACTGAGTTTCTTGTCCGCTCTGCCGCCCCCCAGCTGTCCGCGATAGACAAAAGCGTGGTCGGTGGCCGCTGACGTCGTCAGCTATCGTCGGCGAGGTGGTTGAGCGGCCCGTGGCCGGACCCTAATCCCGGCGCACTGGCGATGGCGTTGTGAACGTAGTTGATTGCCCTGCGAACCGCTGCATGAAGCGATTCTCCCTTCGCTAACTGCGCCGTGATTGCCGCCGAGAGAGTGCAGCCGGTCCCGTGAGTGTTTGTGGTGTCCAGGCGCTGCTGGCGAAAAGTGCGGACGTCTCCGTCGTATAGTACGTCCACGACCCTGTTGCCCGAATCCAGGTGACCACCCTTGATGAGCGCAGCCTGCGCTCCCATGTCTTTCACCAGGACTTCGGCTGCGTGCGCCATCGAATCTTCATCGTCGATCTTCTCGCCGGTTAGAATCGCCGCTTCGTGGAGATTTGGCGTGACGAGAGCCGCCGTCGGAACGAGCTCGAGACGGATCAGCTCGATGGCCTCGGGCTCCAGCAGCACATCGCCCGACGTCGCGACCATCACCGGATCGAGGACGTAGTTGCGGAGGGAGTGGTCGCGGATTGCCACGGCGACCGTCGACACGACCGCCGCGCTGGCGAGCATGCCGGTCTTGAATGCGCTCGGGAAGAGATCCTCGGCTAGGGCGTCGATCTGCGCGCGCACGAGTTCGGGAGATACTGCGACCCAGCTGCTCACCCCTCGAGTGTTCTGTGCCGTGATCGCGGTGATCGCCGACGTTCCGAAGACGCCGAATCTCTGAAATGTCTTCAGATCCGCCTGGATTCCGGCGCCGCCGCCGGAGTCGGAGCCCGCGATGGTGAGCGCAATCCGCATAAACCAAAGATGCGCCGCGAAGGACCACGGCGCATCGTCGACCTGTAGAACGGACCGGGTTACTGGATCTGGCGCGGAGGCGGCGAGGGCGGTAACGACAGGATCCTCGCCTTGAACGCGTGAAAGTTGCGGGAGTCGGTGCCGAGCGACGCGAGAGTGCTGGGAGGCAGCTGGTTGATCTGCGCCTGAACCGCCTGAATGCGGTCCTCCTCGAGCGGGTGAGTGAGGAACATCGACTCGACGGCGCCAGGATGGCTTTTCCGCTCCTCGAGCAGCTTGTTGAACATGGTAACCATTCCGACGGGACTGACTCCGGCGCGCACGACGTTCTTGAAACCCTCCTGATCCGCTTCGGCTTCATCCTGTCGACTGAACCGGGCGAACACGGCGCCGCCGAGGACATTGATCGCTGCGCCGGCAGCCTGGTTGTTGCAAACGCCCGTGAGAACGCACGCCAGGGTCACGCCGACGTTTGCTCCCTGCGCCTTCTCCATCTGCTTTACCGTGTGGCGCCGCACCACGTGCCCGATCTCGTGACCAAGAACGCCGGCGAGCTCGTCCATCTGGTCGGCGCGCTCGATGAGGCCGCGATTCACGTACACAAAGCCGCCGGGCACCGCGAAGGCGTTCACTTCCTTGGAGTCTACGACGAAGAACTGCCAGTCGAGATCACGCCGGCTTGTCAGCCGCGCAATTGAATCACCGAGCACGTTGATGTAGCGGTTTATCTCCGGATCCTGGATGATCGGTAGTTGCGCGTTGATCTGTTGCGCATATTCCTGTCCCATCTGCACTTCCTGCTGCTGCGAGATGGCGCATGCAGTGAGGGAGGTGGCAATCGCAATACCTACGAGAATTCGCTTCATTGACACTCCAGCAATGGGATTACAGATGAGACGCGGAGGCAAGTCCTATTCCAGCTAAGTCCTGCAAAAACAACGCGTGAAACTCCTTACACTAGCCCGTGATCTCGGTCGCAGAAAGGCCCGCGAGAAGCACTCGCTCTTCCTCGCCGAGGGTGTACGCTCGGTTGAAGAGCTGCTCCGCTCGCCCCTCACGGTTCGCGGCGCACTCGTCGCTCCCCAGCTCGCCGACGCTCCGCGAGGCCAGGCTTTGCGAAAGACTCTCGACGAGTCTGGTGTCGAGGTGACGGAGGTCTCCGAAAAAGACTTCCGATCCGCCGCCGAAACCGAGTCCCCGCAGGGCGTCATCGCGATCGGTGAAGTTCCTGCGCGCTCACTTGATACACTCGATGTAACCGGAGTGTGCCGCTTGATCGTCCTTGATGGGGTGCAGGACCCCGGGAATGCCGGCACCATCGTCCGCACCGCTGCAGCACTCGGAGCCACTGCGACGATCGCGCTCCCGGGCACGGTCGATCTGTGGAATCCAAAGGTGATTCGAAGCTCGATGGGCGCGCAGTTTCAGCATCCGGCGTTTCACTCCGGCATTGATAATTTATTGAGCTTTCTCGAGCGAAAACAGATCGACCTGTGGGCGACGGACGCGAGTGGTAGTCCGCTCGAAAGAGCAGGCGCTCCGGCGAGACTCGCAATCGCAGTTGGAAACGAGGGATCCGGTCTGTCTCCGGGGATCCGCGCGAAAGCAGTGCGAACAGTATCGCTTCCGATTGCCCGCAACGTCGAATCCCTCAACGTCGCGGTTGCAACGGGAATCATTCTCTATGAGCTTCGGTCATGATTGAGATTCTGGAAGGCATCTACGTATTCGCGGTCGGAACTGCGATTGGCTCGTTCCTCAACGTCTGCATCGGACGGTGGCCGGAAGGCCTCTCAGTCGTTAAGCCGAGGTCGAGATGCCCCAAATGCGGCCACCAGATCAAGGCGAGCGAGAACATCCCGATCCTGAGCTGGCTGATGCTCCGCGGCAAATGCAGCAATTGCCGCGAGCGCATCTCGATCCAATATCCGATCGTCGAGCTGCTGGTGGGATTGATCTGGCTCGATGCCTACGGCCACTTCGGAATGTCATTCACCGCCTTCCGCGTGGCGGTGTTCGTCACAGTGCTTCTGGGTATAGCGATAACGGACGCGAAGCACTTTGTAATCCCCGACGGCTTCACGGTTTTCGGGCTGTTCTTCGTTCTCCTGACCTCGTTTATCGCACTGTACCTCAGGGAATCGGAGCCGTTTGCCGGTCCGTGGGACGCGATTCTCGGAATGTGTGTCGGGGCCGGCGCGATTTCGATCGTTGGCTGGCTCGGCGAAGTCTGGTTGAAGCGTCCGGCTATGGGGTTTGGCGACGTGACACTCATGGCGGTCGTGGGCGCGGCAGTCGGCCCGGTGCGTTCACTGCTCACGATCTTCATCGCCGCCGTGCTCGCTCCCATCGTCCTGCTGGGTATCGTATACCCACTCTCCGCGCGAGGACTCGCCGACGACAAGGGACAGACGGAGCTCGCCCTCGAAGTGGGGGGAGGATGGCGCAAGCGTGAGCTTCCGTTCGGCGTCTTTCTTGCGCCCGCTGCCCTGATCGCGCTGATGCATGGAGACGCGATCATCGCGTGGTATCTGCGGGTATCCGGTCTCTGAGGCAGTCGTGACGGCTTGTCGTTCTCCTCTAATCTGCGTGCAATGAAGGTTCAGCTTAAGCGAAGTCTCTCTCTGGCCGGCGGGGCTTTGCTGACGCTGGTGTCCGCCTGCGAGAGGGAAAAACCGAAATACGAAGGTCCGTACGCGGCGGAAATCGCCGAAGCGGTGCCGATGATCGAGAAGGCGGTCGGACTCAAATACAAGACGCCGCCCAAAGTCGAGACGCGCTCGAAGGAGCAGGTGCGCGAATTCGTGACGAAGCAGTTCTCCGACTCGCAAGCCGCGCACGACATCGCGGGCCAGGAGGCGGCGTACAAGCGGCTCGGCATGATTCCCGACACGCTCAAGCTACAGCCCTTTCTCACCGGCCTGCTCGAAGAGCAGATCGTCGGTTACTACGACCCGCACACGAAGGTGCTCTACGTCGTCGACGGCGCTCCGAAGGACATGGTGGCGTTGACGATCACGCACGAGCTCGTGCACGCACTGCAGGATCAGTACATCAGCCTGGATTCCGTTCAAAAGATCCGGGACGACAATGACCGGCTGGCGGCAGCTCAGTCGGTCTTCGAGGGACAGGCGGTCTACGAGCAGATTTCGATCATGCTCGGCGGCACCAACATCGCGATCAACCTCCCTGGTGGCTGGGACCGGATCAGGGAGATGATACGCGAGACCCAGGCATCGATGCCGATCTTCGCGGCTGCTCCGAAGGTGATTCAGGAGACGTTGATCTTCCCATATCTGAGCGGCGCCGAGTTCTACCGCAACTACAAGGAACGGAAGCCGGGCTCGATCATCTACAAGGACATGCCGGTATCCACCGAGCAGATAATCCATCCCGCCGCGTTCTTCCTGAAGCGCGACAATCCGACGCGCGTCACCCTAGGCACACTCTCCAACGCGACGAAGGTCTACGACAACGACCTCGGAGAGTTCGAAACGCGGTTATTCCTGTTCCAGCAGCTGAACGACCAGAATGAGGCGGTGCGCGGCGCTACCGGATGGGACGGCGATCGCTACGCGGTCGTGAACACTCCGCAGGGTCAGGGGATCGTGTGGCTCACCGTGTGGGACTCGCCGGTCGAAGCAGGGGAGTTTTTCCACCTCGCCGGACAGGCTGTCGAGGCGCGCTATTCGACCAAAGCGGCGAAGGGCTCGACCGATCTCGTCAAGAGTTATTCAGCGTCGGGAAGAACGCTGCAGGTATCGACGATGGAAATCCAGGGTCGTCCGGTCGTGATCTACGTTGACGTTCCCGCGGGAGCAAACCCGAACATCGTCAACCCGGCGCAGGTGACGCTCAAGGAGGAGTAGCCTACAGACCGAGCAGCTTCTGTAGGCCGAAAGTGCAGACCCCGATCAGGCCACCGAGCACGTACCCCGTGGTGATGATCAGATTGAGCTCGTTCTGAATCACGTTGCGCAGGATCTCCTCGACGCGGTCGACGCTGAACGCCATGACTTTACGCTCAACCATTGCCTGAACGTCGAGCTTCTTGATCAGCTCGGGTAGCTGATCGTGCACCCACTCCCAGATCACGGGCGCAGACTGCGCCGCAAGCCTCCTCGGCGCCTCGGGATCTCGCTTGGCTTCGACATCGCCCAGGATATCCGAGATCGGCTGCTGCAGATAGTGGAGGATCGCGTCGTGGATCGCTTTCGAGATCTCTTCCCTGATCTCCGGCTCCTCGAGCAGCCCCACGACTTGCTCGACTCCATCGTTCTCGATCGCGTCGAGCACAGTGTCGAACTTCTTCTCCGTCATCATCAGCTTCGCGAAAATGCGTTCGTGAAACCGCATGTCGTCGACAAAGCGATTGAACATTGCGTGGAGGGCGGAGCGGAGCTTGAGGCGCGTCGTCGGCTGACCAAGGAAAGCGCCGAGCTTTGTCATCGCTACGGGGAGGTACGATGTCATCGCGCCTTCCAGTGCCGTTACCACCCCCGCAGGAACCTTGTCGATCAGCGGGTCCCGCGAAGTGAGGATGGTCGTGATGACGTCTTCGAGTCGCGATTGGAACGCCGCCAGCAGCTCGGGCCGCTCGAGCTCGCGCTGCAGATCGCCTGGTGTGAGCAGTCGCTCGCCGACGGTGCGCCCGAGGCTCTTCGCGAGACGCGCCTGATTCTTGGGGATCGCACCCTGGAACCCGAAACGCTTTTGCTTCGGATTGAAGAGCATCCACACCGCTACGGTGTCGGATAGCCCTCCCGCCATTGTTCCGACGAACACATGGATGCCGAACTGGACCCAGGAATTCT
>DASWGL010000286.1:0-2599 GCA_036393735.1 Gemmatimonadaceae bacterium
GAAGAAGATCTTCATCCACGCGCTGCGCGGGATATACCCAGGGACGGAGCTCGCGTACGACTATCAATACGAACGAACCGGCAGGAACGATGCGGAGCTCGAGAAGTTCTACCTGTGCAAGTGCGGGGCGGGCAACTGTCGCGGGAGCATCATGAAGCCGGCGAAGAAGCGCTCGCATGCATCGCAGCGTTCGCGGAACCGGCGAAAGTAGCGACCTCTGGACTTCCTCTGTGCGCGGTGGTTATGGTGTTGTCGTCAAGACCTCAGGGAGTATCCGGATGCGTTCAGTTTTAGGCGCGCTCGCCCTCACGCTCGGGCTCGCAACCTCGGTGGCGGCTCAGACCGCCGTCCCGATGCAGTCGACGCCACTCGATCCCGCCAACCTCGATCGATCGGTCCCGGCTTGCACTGATTTCTATCAGTTCGCCAATGGCGGCTGGGTGAAGACCCATCCAGTGCCACCCGCATACTCGGTGTGGGGCAGTTTCGCCGAGCTGTCGGAGAACAACCAAAGCAACGTCCTGACGATCCTGCGCAAATCGGCCGCGAGCGGTAACCAGCAGGCGAGCGCGGATCTTCGCAAGCTCGCAACCTATTACACGTCGTGCATGGACTCGGCAGTCGCCGAGAAAGCGGGAGCGCAGCCGATCTCGCCTGAGCTGGGTCGGGTTGCCGGCATTCGCAACCGCGCGCAACTCGAGTCAGAGATCGCGCGCCTCCACTCGATGGGGGTACCCTCGGTTTTCGGCTTCGGCGCCCAGCAGGACGCGAAAAACAGCACTTCGGTCATCGCCGGCGTCCGCCAGGGCGGCCTGTCGCTCCCGGATCGCGATTACTATCTGAACCCGGAAAAGCGCTACGCCGACATTCGCGCCAACTACACCGATCACGTCGGCCGGATGTTCCAATTGGTGGGTGAGACGGCGTCGGACGCGTCAGCGGACGCGCAGCGAGTCCTCTCAATAGAGACCTCGCTCGCAAGGCCAGCAAAGACTCGCGTCGAGTTGCGTGATCCGAACGCCAATTATCACAAGATGACGACGGCGGAGCTCGCGCAACTCGCTCCGGGCTTCAACTGGCCCACCTACTTCGCCGGCGAGGGACGAGCGGACATCACGACTATCAATGTTCAGAATCCGGTGTTCCTGAAGGCGGTTGACAGCCTGCTGACATCGATCCCCCTCAATGACTGGAAGGCGTACCTCCGCTGGAAGATTGTTGACGCTGGTGCGCCGAGCCTCAGCTCAGCCTTCGTCAACGAAGATTTCCGCTTCAGCAGCACCCTCACCGGAACGAAGGAACAGCTCCCACGGGACAAGCGCTGCGGTCGCGCGACTGATGCGGGATTGAGAGATGCACTCGGGCAGGCGTACGTCGCCCAGTACTTCACCCCGACAGCGAAACAGCGCGCGCTCGAGATGGTTCGCAACCTCGAGTCGGTGTTCCACGATCGCCTTCAGACGCTCGGCTGGATGAGCGACACCACCAAGACTCAGGCTGAGACGAAGCTTGCTGCATTCACCAACAAAATCGGGTACCCGGACAAGTGGCGCGATTATTCGTCGCTAACGATCAAACCCGGACCATTTCTCGACAATCAGCTCGCGGTACGTGAGTACGAGCGTCGCCGGGAGCTGGCGAGAATCGGCCAGCCTGTGGATCGCACGGAATGGGGGATGACGCCGCCGACGGTCAACGCGTACTACAACCCATCGATGAACGAGATCGTGTTCCCGGCCGGCATCATGCAGCCGCCGTTCTTCGATCCGAAGGCCGATGACGCGGTGAACTACGGCGGAATGGGAGCCGTCATCGGACACGAGATGACGCATGGCTTCGACGACCAGGGCTCGCAGTTCGATGCGCAGGGGAATCTGCGCAACTGGTGGAGCGCGTCCGATCTCGAGAAGTTCAAGCGCGGCACCGGGCTGGTGGCGTCGCAGTTCGATTCCTACACGGTGCTGGACAGCGTTCACGTGAACGGGAAGCTCACGCTGGGCGAGAATCTGGCCGATCTTGGAGGACTCTCCATTTCGTACGCTGCTCTCGAGAAGGCCGTGGCCGCGAAGGGAAGGCCGCCCCTCATCGACGGCTTCACGTCCGAGCAACGCTTCTTCCTGGCATGGGCGCAGATCTGGAGGCAGAACATCAACCCGGAGGCCCTGCGCGTGAGAATCAACACGGATCCTCACTCTCCGGGACAGTGGAGAACGAACGGCCCGCTGTCGAACATGCCGCAGTTCGCCGCCGCGTTCGGGTGCAAGCCGGGTGATGCGATGGTGCGGCCGGATTCCGTGCGGCCGGTGATCTGGTAGCGCCGAACTGACATCTTCCGAAGGAAAGGAAACCGAAAAGCGAGAAGAGCTAGGTGGGGGGTGCGAGGTGCTAGGACCGAGGTTGGAGGTAGAAGCGCGATGTTTCACGCGTTACCTCCTACCTCGCACCTAGTACCTCGCACCCCCTGCCTTACTCTTCTCGCAGTTGTAGTTACGGGGTGCTGGCGCAGCCGGCACCCCGTAGTCTTTCCCACAAGCGTGGCGCCCACTCTGTTGCAACGACTTATTTGCAGGCATGACTGCCCGGAGTTTCTTCTACCGGG
>DASWGL010000287.1:0-1512 GCA_036393735.1 Gemmatimonadaceae bacterium
CCACTCCAAACATCGATGTGGTAACCGCCGTATGCCTCCGCGAGGTAGCGATAGGCGTTGTCGAGGTTCCACTGCCCTCGCCCAGGGCTCGCATCGTTGCGTGGCGTGGTCTGTGAGTACATTCCAAACTGGGTCATCAGTCGGGCCATCACGTTCTTGTAGAAAAAGTCGCCACCAATGCCCAGCTGCGTCAGTTGGAATTCACCATGGCGAAACACCTCGCTCGATCCGGAAATCGTGTCATCCTTCGGATTGTTGAAGCTCCAGTGATAGGCGGTGTCCACCCTGAACTCGCCTACGAACGGACCGAACGCTAACGGCTTCTCGCTGGCACCCAGGTGGCCAGACACCCAGGAAAAGTCCGCAAACGCGAATGGCGCTGCGGGTTCAGTTGCCACTGACTCCACTCGCGGGGGTGGTTGCTGAGCTGTTGACGATGTCCGCGGAAGGCACAGTAATAGCCAGACGGCGAGGGGTGGAATGACAGTACGCATGTGAACACTCCCCAAGGAGGAAAATGAAGCCTGGTTAAAGACCTTGAGCGACACGGCTAGGGGCGCTCCCATCTCCAACATCTGGGAACCCCACGATGCACCCAACGTGCCATGGGTACACCCGACGTGCCATGCTTCCGGCGGCCAAGGGCTCTTTTCTTTCTACGGCGCTAGGACCGTGCTGATAGCAAGAGTCCCGCCAGGCGACTGTGCAATGTGCAATCGCTGCGTCCCCTCGTTTCCGGCCGAGCCGTTATGGGCAGATCTTCGACAGACCTGGCGGATCTTCGGCAGGCGTGCCGGCCGCGCGACTATTCTGGACGCACTTCTGGTGCTACGGTCCCCGATTCCGAAGAGCCAATGCGCACCGCCTCGTTCTGGAAATCGATCGTCGCCCTGCTGGCCTTAGCCTCGGGATGTGCACTGCTGCTCCCGCCGGCGCGAGACTCGAAACGAGAGGCTGAACAGAGAGAGCGCACAACATGTCCGCTCGGAAAAGCACCGCAATATCCGATCGAGCTTCTTGACGGGCACTCCGTGGTGATCGTCAAGCCGCTCTACTCGATGGTCAGATCTGCTCGCACCGGTCCGGAGTACCGACTCAGCGGAGCAACCATCCAGCTCCGACCGTTCCCCGCTCTCTCCTCTGAGAGCGTGGAGAGCCTTCTCAATTGTCACAATGCGAGGAGCGAGCTTGCGCGCCCCGGGGAGCCGATCATTCCGAACGATCCTTACTGGGTCGCTGGGCAAGATGTCAGAGTCTCGGTGCGCTCGGAGAGCGGCGAGCTTCGCGCTGAAGTACGAGCGTCAGATCTCGAAACGGCGAAAGAGGTTCTTCGCCGCGCGACGGCGTTCGCGACTGTGACAGACCCACGCTACTAGTCGTACCGATCTGAAATTCGTGCCGGGTTTTCGTCAACCTGTTCGAGCACCCAACCGAAGTCGGAAATCAGCGAGGTCAGCACTTCGGTGAGCGGGCCCCGGATCGGCGTCGGTTCCCACCGACCGGAGCGCGTGG
>DASWGL010000288.1:0-1836 GCA_036393735.1 Gemmatimonadaceae bacterium
CGATGAGGAAGTAGCCCGCATATCCAGTCTTGGTGATGACGCCAAGCTCGTAATCCAGCCGCTCACGCGCGTCGGCGGGGAGTGGGGAGCCGTAACGCTCGACCGCTCCTTCTTCGGCAAGGCGGACCAACAGCTCGTTCTCTGTCTCGACTCCCGAGGGAAGTGGAAACGACGGGACCCGGTACTGTTTCGAGAACTGGATCGCCGTCTCGTCAGCAATGCGCAGGGAATTCTCGAGGACATCCTTACGTCCCGGGAACGACTCGGCGATCTCGGGCGCGCTCTTGAAGTAGAGCCCCTCGTCGTAGTGCAGCCGGTTGGTGTCGGAGTAATCCTTGCCGAGTCCGATGCAGAGCAGGACGTCGTGCGCGTCGTGATCGTCGCGCGTGAGGAAATGCGCGTCGTTGGTGGCGAGCACCGGGAGATTCAGCTCTTCGGCGAGCTGAAAAACTCGCCTGTTGAGGGTCGCTTGATTCTCGGAATCGTGCGCCTGGACTTCGAGATAATAACGATCGCGGAAGACGTCGGCGTACCATGACGCCGCCGCTCGAGCCTCGTCGTACTCGTCGGACAGCAGGTGGTGCGCGATCTCGCCGGCCATGCACGCGGATGACACGACGATGCCTTCGTTGTATTTGGCGAGCAGCTCGCGATCCATGCGCGGCTTGGCGTAGAAGCCTTCCGTGTAGGCGAGCGATGAGAGCTTGACTAGATTCTTGTACCCGGTCGCGTTCTGGGCTAGGAGGACGAGGTGGTAGTAGGGTTTGCCCCGGTCTCCGCCGATGCGGTCGCGGGCGCGTCTATCGCCCGGCGCGACATAGGCTTCCATGCCGATGATCGGCTTGAGCCCCGCTTTCTTGGCTTTTTCCTGGAACTCCCACGCCCCGTGAAGGTTACCGTGATCGGTTATGGCGAGGGCAGGTTGCTCGAACTCCAGCGCTCTGTTGATGAGATCATCGATGCGGTTGGCGCCGTCGAGAAGCGAGTATTCTGAGTGGCAATGGAGGTGGACGAAGGACACATGATAAGAATATGCGACGCGGTATCCTCGCGATAGCGGTTTCTGCCGCTGTTTTGGGTCTAATCTCTGCTCCCACAGCCTGTTACCTCAGTCGTGGGGCGTGGGAGGAGGCCAAGATATTGAGTCGGCGGCAGCCGATTTCGGAGATTGTGGCTGATCCAAGGACGCCGCCAGCGGCGCGGGCGAAGCTGAAGGTGGTTCTCGCAGCCCGTGAATACGCAAAAGACAGTCTTCACCTCAGAACAAAAGACAGTTTTACGACATATTCGCGACTAGATCACGACACTCTCGTACTTGTAGTGTCCGCCGCTTACCGCGATACCCTCAAGCCTTACACTTGGTGGTTTCCGATTGTTGGAAGAGTTCCGTACAAAGGCTATTTCGACTTCGGCGCAGCGCAACGGGACGCGAAAAATCTCGCGGCCGATGGGTTCGATGTGTACGTCCGCCCGTCCGATGCTTTCAGCACGCTCGGATTCTTCAACGATCCGCTGCTCAACACCTCTCTCAAAGGGGACTCGCTCGGTCTCGCGAACACGGTGATTCACGAGCTAACTCACAATACCTTCTACGCATCCGGCCAGGCGCCGTTCAACGAATCCTTTGCGATGTTCGTGGGAGCGCGCGGAGCGGCGGCGTTCTTCAGGTCGCGCGGGCAGGAGGCAGCGGCGGCGAAGGTCGACGCGGAGTGGGAGGATGACAAGCTCCTGGCGAACTTCTGGACGCGGGTGATCGGGTCGCTCGACTCCGCGTACGCGGCACATCCATCGGACAAGCAGGCACGGATCAATGCGCGCGACACGGTTTACGCGCGG
>DASWGL010000289.1:0-2615 GCA_036393735.1 Gemmatimonadaceae bacterium
AGATCCGCTCACGCTATCAGAGGAGCTGGGAAGGTCCGGCTCCCTCGAATCGAGTGGTGGCAAGGATTACATCGGATTTCTCGTCGACGCCGTCCCCACCGCGGCCAACGTCGAGTATCACGCCAAGATTGTCCGCGAGAAGGCGCTGCGGCGCCGGTTGATCGAAGTCTCGACCGCCATCGTCGCCGAAGCGTTCGAGTCGGGGTCTCCGGCAACCGAGCTGCTCGACGAAGCCGAGCACAAGATCTTCGAGGTAAATCAGAGTCGTGGCTCCGAAGGCTTCATGCGCATCAAGGAGCTCCTCTGGCCGACGATGGAGCGGATCGAGGAGATCCAGCGCGGCGGCGGTTCGATTACGGGAGTGGCGAGTGGATTCAAGGATCTCGACGAGCTGACGGCAGGTTTCCAGCCGTCCGACCTTGTCATCGTCGCCGCTCGACCGTCAATGGGAAAGACCGCTTTCGTGCTCAACATCGCGCAGAACGCAGCCCTCGACAACAACGTACCCGTGGCGTTCTTCTCGCTCGAGATGAGCAAGGAGCAGCTGGTGCAGCGCCTCCTCACATCCGAGGGTCGGGTTGATGCCCAGAGGCTGCGCAAGGGAAAACTGCACGACGAGGAATTCGTCCGGCTCGGACGCGCGGCGGGAATTCTTAGCCACGCTCCCATCTGGATCGACGACACTCCAGCCATGACACTGCTCGAGATGCGGTCCAAGGCCCGCCGTCTAAAAATGGAGCACAACATCGGGATGGTAGTGGTCGACTACCTCCAGCTAATGCAGGGTCCGACCAACACCGAGAGCCGGCAGCAGGAGATCAGCTACATCTCGCGCTCGCTCAAGGCGCTTGCGAGGGAGCTCAGAATTCCTGTTGTCGCGCTTTCGCAGTTGTCGCGCGCCCCGGAACAGCGTACCGCCGAGAACAAGCGCCCACAGTTGTCCGACCTCCGCGAATCGGGAGCGATCGAGCAGGACGCCGACCTGGTCATGTTCATCTTCCGTCAGGAGATGTACGACGGACCAACTGACAAGGATGGGAATTCGCTCGAAGGACGCGCCGAGATCATCATCGGGAAGCAGCGTAACGGACCCACCGGCTTCGTTAATCTTTACTTCAACAAGACCTACACTCGCTTCGAGAATCTGTCGCCCCGCTTGTCCCCGCAGTGAGCCCAAAAGCAAAAACCGTATATCGCTGCACGAACTGCGGCGCCGACCACCCAAAATGGGCTGGACGCTGCGACGTTTGCGGCGAATGGAATTCCCTGGTGGAAGAGATGGCGACCAGGACTTCCAGCGCCAGCGCGTCGAGCCGTCGGGCCGGCGGTCAGAAGTCGATGGGCGAAGGCGGAAGCGTGGCGCCGACCCCCCGGCTCCGCGACATCAAGAGCTCGGCGGGACGCCGCCTCAACACCGGAATCAAGGAATTCGATTTCGTGCTCGGCGGTGGGATGGTGCCCGGGTCGATGGTTCTCGTCGGCGGAGAGCCCGGCATCGGAAAATCGACGCTGCTCCTTCAGGTCGCGGGCCGACTTCAGGAGCTCGGTCGCTCGACGCTCTACGTCTCGGGCGAGGAGTCCGCGCTCCAGGTAAAATTGCGGGCCGAGCGCCTTCACGGATCCGCCGAGGACGTCGCACTGCTCAACGAGACGTTGCTGGAGACGATCATCGCTACGGCCGGCTCGCAACGGT
Source organism: Gemmatimonadaceae bacterium (assembly GCA_036393735.1). Classification (GTDB taxonomy): domain Bacteria; phylum Gemmatimonadota; class Gemmatimonadetes; order Gemmatimonadales; family Gemmatimonadaceae; genus UBA4720. Next base: position 1,694 of record DASWGL010000289.1, read on the forward strand.
TTGATGCAATCGTAGTCGATTCCATCCAGACCGTTTTCACGAGCGACCTCGAGGGCGCGCCTGGCAACGTCGGTCAGGTGAGGGAATGCGCGGCGCGCCTGATGCGCTTCGCCAAGGAGACAGAGACAACGGTGTTCGCCGTTGGTCACGTCACCAAGGGCGGCGGCATCGCTGGTCCCAAGACGCTCGAGCACATCGTCGATACGGTGCTTTATTTCGAAGGCGAGGGAATGCTGGAGCACCGGATCCTTCGCGCGACCAAAAACAGATTCGGCAGCGTGGATGAGATCGGTGTTTTCAGGATGACTGAGGAAGGGCTCATCGCTGTGGAGAATCCATCCGAGCTTTTCCTCGGGGATCGCCTCAACAATTCTTCCGGCAGTGCCGTGACTGCGCTCCTGGAGGGCTCGCGTCCGGTGCTCATCGAGATTCAGGGACTCGCGGCCAAGGCCGGCTACGGAACTCCGCAGCGTGTCAGTACGGGATTCGACGCGCGGCGGCTGGCGCTGCTCCTGGCCGTGCTCGACAAGCGGGCAGGCCTGTCTTTCTCCCAGCTTGATGTCTTCCTCAATGTCGTGGGCGGAGTGCGGATGCAGGAGCCTGCCGGCGATCTCGCGGTTGCGAGCGCGCTCGCGTCGAGCGTGTACGATCGGCCGGTCGCGAACTCTGCGATCTTTCTCGGCGAGGTCGGGCTCGGAGGGGAAATCAGACCGGTCTCGCAGGCCGAGCGCCGGCTTGGAGAGGCGGCAAAGATGGGAATGACGACGGCCTACATGGCCGAACGAGGGATCCCAAAGCGCGGACCGCGCGGCATCGAGGTGATCGGAATGCGAACGGTCAACGATCTCTTTCGACAACTCTTCCACGGCTAAAATGAAACGCGATGTCGGCGGGCCTCTTTCGCGCAAATGAAACGAGACGT
>DASWGL010000290.1:0-1728 GCA_036393735.1 Gemmatimonadaceae bacterium
CGACGCGTTGCTCGAACTCGCGAAGCGGCGCAAACTTTATGGCTACGAGTTCGAGGGGGCGCGTTACGACTTGGGCGATAAAGCCGGGTTCATCGCAGCGCAGGTCGGTTTCGGCTTGAAGCGGCCCGAATTGGCTGATAGTTTGCGCGCCTACCTCAGGTCGGCGCTGAAATTGTAGAATCGTCGCGCGGTGGGGCAGTAGCTCAGCTGGGAGAGCACCACGTTCGCAACGTGGGGGTCGAGGGTTCAAATCCCTTCTGCTCCACCATATTTCCCTTATAAATCAAGGGATTTTTTCTTGACTTTGCCCCATCGTGGGGCAAACGTGGGGCAAACTCCCCCTTTTTGACCCAGTTTGGGTCGATCTTCGCGAGCTCCAACGCGTCCGCTTCGCTCGCATGAATGAACCTTCCGTAGTGCGTCCGAAGCGTGCTCTCCATGACGCCGGTCTGCTCGGAGAGCCAAGTCAGGTTCACGCCTTTTGTGAGAGCGACGGAGACATACGTGTCCTTAGTCGCGTAGAGATCGCGTCGTCTTATTTCCAACACACGCTGCGCGACGCAGAAGATTTTGTAGAAGCTCCGCTGATCGATCGGGCGGCCAAGGGTATTCTTGAAGACGTAATCGTCCGGTCCGGCGTGCAACTCGATCACCTGCTTCAGGATTTCGACGTTTCGAGCTGTGAGTCGTACCACGCGAGCCGCGGCGGAGGTCTTTGGGGCAGATTCGCTTTTCAACGAACGCGATCGCTCGACGAACAGCGTGCCAGCTGCCAGATCGAGAGACCTGAGGCGGAGCGCCACAGCTTCCGAGGGGCGCAAGCCTGTATAGAAGAGCGTCAGGAGAAACGCGTAATAGGGAAAGTAAACTCCCTCGCGGTACGAGCCGAGATGTCGGCCTAACCGCCAGCGCTTACGCAGGAGATAATCAAGCAGTCGGTCCCGCTCTTCTTCCGTGAATGGGTCAGGACCCGGCACGACTCGCCTGGGCCACTCGAAATCAGCGAACGGAAAGCCGGCCTGCACACCGTTCTTTCGTGCGTCACGCACCATCGCGCGCAAGGAACCGTCGATCACATTCCTGACGGTCTTGAGGCCCAAATGACGGTCGATTTGAAGTCGCGCCCTGAGGTCTTCGAGATGCGCCAGCGACAGGTCCTGCAGGGCAACGTCGGCGAGGCAGGGAAGGATGTAGGTGCGGAAATGATTGCGGTAGTCGCGAGCCCTTGAGGGGCGGACGAACGGCGGTACCCTGCGCGCGACCCAGGCTGGGTAAAACCGCCCGATCGTGGGCCGGGCGTCTGGCTGCGCCGAATGGGTAGCCGATGGCGTCGGGCAGAAGTAGGTTGCCCTGCTGCCATTCGGAAACCAGCGCAAGTAATCGAAGCGATCCGCAGCGATTTCCGCACCGATGATCGCCGCTTCCCTCGAAAGAGTGGCGCGGTTTTCCGGCGTATCGCGGAGCGTCGTAGTCTCCGAGAATTTGTGAAGACCAGTTGCAGTCGGAAGCCGCCAGCGGAACCGCAAGCGGAGAAGACCGCTCCCGGTTGCCTCAATCCAGCAACCCTGCCGGCGCGCTTTCGGCTTACGAGCCGCCATTCAGGAAACCTCCGCGATGAAGCGGGATTCCGGACGCGAAGTGCGCGTCGCGGCGCTCGATAAACCGGACGATTGCCTCCCACTTAAACACCGGTCTCCGTCCCACATGGAAGAAATGTTCGCCTTCCCG
>DASWGL010000291.1:0-2310 GCA_036393735.1 Gemmatimonadaceae bacterium
CGGTGGCGGTGGCGGTACTTCCATTCGCATCCTGCATCGGTCCCTCCGCAGTGGCTACAGATCGCTACGGACCTGTGGCCGATTAGAGATGAGGCGCAGACAGAGTCAAAAAATCCGACGGCGAAGGAACCGCCGAGCGCCCAAGAGAAGATGCGCCGGCGCCGGGTCGGTCCGTTCAGAGTGGCTAGGGGCGGACTCGAACCGACTACCTGCGGATTATGAGACCGCCGCTCTAACCAGATGAGCTACCTAGCCTAACTTCTTTAAAATTTTAGTAAATTGTGCAATTAGTCGATCTTAGATTTTGACCTCGATTTTGGCAAATAACAAAGAAATAACGGAATGAAAAATAACGGAGTCCTATGATGCGGCGCTCGAACGTTGTGAAGCTGCGGCCCAATCGGACGTTCGAGTGGGTTGGCAAATGGGCTGGCGGCCGTATTCGCATCCGGCGCAATGGAAGACGGGTATGGGTGATCGAGCGCATGGTGAACGGTCACCCCTATACCAAAAGTCTCGACGTCAGCAATGAGCAGGATGCATTGGCCGAGCTGGCTCTGTTCGAGCGCAACCCTGCCGCTTACCAAACCAGGACGGCCGAGAAATCCAGACCTCCGTCGGAAGCGGTCACGATCGACGGCCCATCCGTGGGCCGCTTCCTCGAATTCCTTCGTAGCGAGTCACGCACGGAGCGATACCGAAGAAACGTCCAACACTATTTGGCAAGTTGGGGGAAGTTCTACGGCGGCCGAGACATCCGATCGGTGCCCCTCCAAGAGATTCTCCACGAGCTCGGCCGCCACAAGCGCGCCCGAAAGAACCGCATCACCGCGCTGAAGAGCTTCACCGCGTACCTCCGGGAGCAGGAAGCAACGCTCACCAGCAAGGAAGACCCAACGATCGATTTGAAAGTTCCTCCCGCTCGGCCTCAGAAGGCGATCCGCGAGAAGGGCTATCCGATCGAGCACGTCGAGAAGCTGTATTCCGCGATCGACGGCTGGCAATCGAACAAGTACGGCTGGAAGGGCACGGGCCGGAGCGTCGATGTCCAGTGCGTTCGCGACGTGCTGGTTCTGCAGCGAAGTGCGGCATGCACGCGACGGAGATCGATCGACTCGCGCGTGGCCTGGGCGAAGTAAAGGCCGTGGATGGCCAGGGCGAGATCGCCGGAACGATCAAGTTCATCCACAAGAGCGGCCGCGTGCACATTCAGAGCGTTGATGCTCAAGGGCTCGCGGCAGCAACCCGCCTTCAGGCTCGAGGCTCGGCGCCGGTGGACTCCTTCATCCGCAGAGTGGTGAAGCGCGCGGTCGAGAAGGTCAACAAGCATACGCACCGCGAGGTCTTGAAGCCCACTCGGTGCGGTGAGCTCCGCCACTCCTTCGTGACCTGGGCGCATGAGACAGGACAGGAGATAAGGCCCCGAGCAGGTGGAGTGCCGCTGCACACCGTAGCGGCAGTCGACGTCCTCCAGACGCAGAACGCCTCGGCAGCGCTCGGGCCAGCCGACCAAGAAGTCTGAAGGAAGATGTCCCAGCCGTCAGCATCGTGGTGACGCCCGGAGGAACTGGTGCTCCTCGAGAAGCACGACTTCCCCTGCTCCGAAAGGCATCTTGGCCAGCGCACGGGCGATGAAGGACGGCAACGAGCTAACCGGCACCTGGGGTGGTTTCGACAGCCTGGCGCGGTGGGTCGCGGGCGAAGCCAAGTACGCACGCAAGAATCGGCGTCCTCGCCAGACGCGGCTGCTCGACAGCATCTGAGATCAGATTGAGGACGTGCTCGCAGCTAGGCAGCCACAGAACGGCGGGCCACGTTGGGGTACGTAATTTGCTGGACAGCTGCGAACACTTGCGAACACCAACGGATGGCATTTTTCAGAGGGAAGTGGAATTGTCTACCTGATTAGTCCCTTGCGGCAGATTCCCTCGCTCTTGGCACCGGACCCGAACAGCAATATGCCGAGCCTCTGATTTGGATCACGGACGAGGTGTTCGACGATGAGAAAGCACAAGAACCCTTAAGCGACTCGTTGCGAACCTACGCGCGGCGGTACGTGCGAGTGCGTCGATGGCGGCGAGCCGAAGAACCGACGGTACTCGCGGCTGAACTGCGACTCGCTTTCGTAACCCACGTCGTGCGCGACGGTCTTCACCATGCCTCCCCCAAAGAGAATCTGACGCGCGCGGATCAGGCGGACCGCCTTCATGTACTGGAGCGGCGAGCTTCCGGTCATCGCCTTGAAGTGTTGGTGGAACGTCGGGACGCTCATGTGCGCCATTTTCGCGAGGTCGCCGATCGCTATTCGCT
>DASWGL010000292.1:0-9092 GCA_036393735.1 Gemmatimonadaceae bacterium
GGTGAGATGCGCGCGCGATGCGATCTCCGGAACGACTCCCCCAAACACGCGGTGGACGTCCTGTGACAGAATCACGAGCGACTTCTGTGTGACCTGATCGCCATTTCCCTCGAGAACCGCCGCGGACGTCTCGTCGCAGGAGGTTTCGATTCCGAGAATGCGCGTCACGATTACTCGGTGCGCTCGGTGAGTAACCTGTCAACCAGGGCGCGAGCTTCGGGGGAATTCCAATCTGTCGCCGACATCAGCTTCTTCCTGATCACCCCGTCCCGGCCGACGATGAACGTCTCCGGGTAACCACTGATGTCGTACAGATCGGTGATCTGACCTCGGGGATCGTGCAGGATCTCGAATGTCAGCCCGTACTGTTTCGCAAACGCCCGGATACCCGAGTCCGTGCCGGGATCGTCGATGCTGACAGCCACGATCTTCAATCCCTTCGGCCCGTACGCCTTGTGCAGCGCCTCAATGCTCGGCATTTCCACCCGGCACGGCAGGCACCAGGTCGCCCAGACGTTGATCATCACAACCTGGCCGCGATAATCGGCGAGGCTCTTCTCCTTTGGAATCGAATCGAGAGTGAACGCCCTGAACTCGGGAGCCTTGCTCCCCACCTGGACCGGGAAGAGCTCATGGTGGAGATAACGCGTCGCACCGTAAGCGATCACGCAAACAACGCCGATGACGAGAGCGCCGATCGCAAGCTGCTTTCTCCCCGTCATACGTCTACCGTGCAGCGAGAGCGAAGCTCTTCGATCTCCGCCTTGGGATTCTTCGCGCCGAAGATGGCGTTGCCCGCGACGAAGGTGTTGGCGCCAGCCTCCCATACCGATCTGATCGTCTTGCGGTCGATGCCGCCGTCCACTTCCAGAAATGCCTTGCTGCCATTCTCGGCCAGCATCTCGCGGGCGCGGCGAACCTTGTCCACCGAGCCCTTGATGAAGCTTTGCCCGCCGAAGCCAGGATTTACGGTCATGACAAGCAGCAAATCGAGATCGGTGATGACCTCGCTCACGGCTGTGAGAGGCGTCGACGGATTCACTACCGCGCCGGCGCGGCACCCGAGCTCTCGAATGTGATTGAGCTGCCGCTGCAGATGCGGAGACACCTCGGTGTGGATCGACATTCCGTTCGCGCCCGCCGCGGCGAAGCTCTCGAAGTAGTTCTCGGGCTGTACGACCATCAGGTGCACATCGATCGGGAGCTTGGTGAGCTTGCGCACCGACTCGATTACTTTGGCGCCGAATGTGAGATTCGGAACGAAGCGGCCGTCCATCACATCGACGTGAATCCAGTCGGCACCGCCCTCCTCGAGCATCGCGATCTCGTCGGCGAGCTTGGAAAGGTCGGCGCTCAGGATCGATGGCGCGATGCGAACGCTCATTCCGGAACTTGCAGTGGCACCGGGTGCGGAGGAGGCGCGCTGACGCCGGTGTCAACCTTGATCGAAGGCGGCGGAGGGAAGTGAGAGACGGTGAGACTCACCGGCCCGCCGGCAGCGATGCTCTGCCCGGCAGCGGGCAGTTGCCTGATCACCGTGTTCTCCGGCTGTAGCGAGCTCGTGTCGCGCGAGACCCCGGCGATCCGGAGTCCGATCTGCTCGACCATCGAGCGCACCTCGCCGAGGTTGCGCCCGTAGAAGTCGGGCACCGTCACGGTCGCGGGTCCTTTGCTCAGCACGATGTCCACGCTCCCGGGGAGCTCCACCTTTGTGCCGGCGGGGGGCTGAGTACCGATGACGAGTCCGCGCGGGGCATCCGACAACTGCTCACTGACGTTGCCCATCGTGAGACCTGTGTTCTCGATCGAGATGCGCGCCTGCTGCTGCGACATGTTCGTCGTCACCGGAACTTCCGCGCTTTTCTGTCCGGCGCTCAGCACGAGGACGACGTTGGTGCCGCGCTTCTGCCTGCTGCCGGCCGGAGGGTCCTCCTGCAGCACGATGTTGGCCGGAAGTGTCTTATGAAATCGCGACTCTCCCTGGTGCGCCGGGAATCCCGCCTTCTGTAGAATGGCAGCCGCATTCTCGAACGTTTTCCCGACTACGTTCGGAAGAATTCCGTCGTCCGGCAGAACCTCGGCCGGAAACGCGAAGAGGAACACCGCGGTATAGGCGATGAGAAATCCGCCGGCCGCAGCAATCAGATATGGGAACGCACGCCGAGGAAGCGCGCGCCAGTTCATCTAGTTGACCCTGCGCAAGCGCGCGGCGAATGCTCCATCGGTGCCGTGACGATGCGGCAGGATGCGCAGACGGCCACCATCGAGCAGCTCCGGAGCGACCGTTCCTTCAGCGGGCGGCTCCAGAATCCAGTTCAGATTATCCGAGAGGAACGAATCCACCTGCGCGTCGTTCTCTTCGGGCTCAAGCGAGCACGTACTGTAGATCAGCAGCCCGTCGGGCTTCACGACCTTTGCTGCCGCCCTGAGAATCAGCTTCTGAAGAGCGGACATGACGGCGATGTCCGATACCTTGATGCGCCAGCGCGCGTCGGGATGCCGTCGGAACGTGCCCGTCCCCGTGCACGGCACATCGATCAGCACCGCATCGACTGGACGAATCGCCGGATTCCGCGCGTCCCCGACGAAGGGCAGGAGATTCACGTTCTCCAGCCGCCGCTGATTGGCGAGCAAACGCTGGAGCCGGCCGAATGATTTGTCGCTCGCGACTACGGCGTCCGCGGTGCGAGAGAGCTCCAGGGCTTTTCCGCCCGGGGCGGCGCACAGGTCGGCGACCGTCGCGCCCATGGGTACCGCTGCGTACTCCGTCACCAGCGTGGCGGCGGGATCCTGTACAAAGAACAACCCCTTCTTGAATGCACCAAGCTCCGTGAACGTCGTGCCGCCGGAGATCGCAATGCTGTCGCGCGCGTACGGCGCGTCGGCGACGTGAACGCCCGCCGCTTCCATCATCGCTTCCAGCTGCTCGCGCACGATTCCGTACGGCCTGATCGCGATCGGAGCGTCGGCGTTGTTGAGCGTCAGCAATCGCTCAGTATCCTGCTCGCCCCATCTGTCGATCCACCGCGCGATGAGCCAGCGTGGATGCGAGTACTTGAGCGCTAGCGCATCGACCGTGTCCGCTGGTGGTGCGGCAGTGTTGAGCTGTTCGCGCTCCCGATCGGTGCGTCGCAGCACCGCGTTCACGAGCTTGCTCGCGCCCATTCCGTGCCGGCGCTTCGCCAGCTCGACGGTCTGAGCAATCGCGGCGTAGGCCGGCACACTCCCCATGTTCAACAGCTGATAGACGCCGAGCCTGAGGAGATCGATCACGTCGGGATCGAGACGCGCCAGCCCACCGCGCACCCGTTCCGCGAGAATCGTGTCGATCCCGGCGCGATTGCGAAGCATTCCGTAGACGAGCTCGCGCGTCCAGCGGCGGTCGCGCGCATCGAGCGGACCGATGCGACGTTCGAACGACTGATCGAGAAATTCTCCGCGACGGAGGTCGACGCAGATCTCCGCCGCTACCGCCCGCGCGTCGGTTACTCCACCGACAGTTGTAACGGTGGCGTTCATGAGCCGAGCATTCCGGTTGTCGGCGAGGAAGGAACAGCGACCTCGCGCCGCGGCATTCTCCCGGCGAGATACGCGTGTCTTCCCGCCTCGACAGCGCTCTTCATCGCGGCGGCCATGCGAACCGGGTCCTGCGCGGCGGCGATTCCGGTATTCATGAGAATTCCATCGACGCCCTGCTCCATTACGATGCAGGCGTCGGACGCAGTACCCACGCCAGCGTCGACGATCACAGGGACCGAGAGCCGCTGTTTGATCGTGCGGATCGCGTAAGGATTCAACATCCCCAGGCCGGATCCAATCGGTGAGGCCAGAGGCATCACTGCAGCTGCGCCGGCGTCCTCGAGCTTGAGCGCGGTGACGAGATCGTCGTTGGTGTACGCCAGCACCTTGAAGCCTTCATCCACCAGAGTCTTCGTCGCCTGAAGAAGTCCGAGCGTATCGGGAAGCAGAGTCTGCTGGTCGCCGATGACCTCGAGCTTCACCCACTCGTTGAATCCGGCGGCGCGCGCGAGCCGGGCGTAGCGAATGGCGTCGCTCGCGTTGTAGCAGCCGGCGGTGTTGGCGAGCAGGAAGAAATGATCCGGATCGAGATGATGCAGAATTGCCTCATCCTTCGAGCGATCGAGATCGACTCGACGCACAGCGACGGTCACGATTTCCGCGCCCGATGCTTCGATCGCCTCGATCATCTGAGCGTTCGACGAGTACTTGCCGGTGCCGACCATCAGGCGCGAGCGAAACTCGCGCCCCGCGATCACCAGTGGCTGCGGGTCGGTAAGAGTTGCGGCAGAAATCAGATCGGCGTGCGCCATCGCGTACTCTAGCCTCCACCGACGAAGTGCACGATCTCGAGCGAATCATCCGCTGTGAGCTCGAGCGACGCAAATGAGGAACGGTCGCGCAGAATGGTTCCATTGCGCTCGATCACGACGGTGCGCGCGTCGAGCTTCAGCGATGCGAGTAGGTCAGCCAGCGACCAACCGCTTGGAACTCGCCGCTCGGCTCCGTTCACAGTAAGTACGACCTCTCCCGCCACCGCTTCCGTCACAAAACTCACCGACCTCTCTGTAGCCGCGCCACGAAGGCTGCCCAAACGGCGAAGCTCCGTCATACCTGTGAAAGATAGCGGCTCGCGGCGAGTTCGGGATTCTCATCGTTCCAGATTCCACGAATGGCGGCGACCCCGTGCGCGCCCCGATGGACCAGCGAGCGGACGTGCTCGGGCCGGATCCCGCCGATTGCGATGACCGGAAAGCTCACCGCCGCAACGACATCATTGATGAAGCTGCTCTCGCGCCGGGGGAGACCGGTATGCGACGGCGTCTCGAACACGTGCCCGGCGACGCACCAATCCGCCCCCGCCTGCTCGGCGTCGCGCGCCTCGTCCGGCGAATGGACACTCGCGCCGATCCGGAGCGCCGGTGCGATCGCCTGGACGTCGGGCACGGCGATGGACTTGTGCGTGAGCTGGACTCCCTGCACCCCGCAGGCGAGCGCTATGTCCACCCGGTCGTTGACGATGCACCAGCATTGGGTCTGCTCGTGCAGCTCGAGCAGCGCGAGCGTGAGTCCGTAGAGAGTCGGCGAATCGAGCAGCTGGGAGCGGATGTGAATAGCTCCCTTGTCGCCGAGCACGCGCATGATGCCCATGGCCTTCCGGAGGAAGCCGGGGCGAAGCATGATCTCGTCGTTTGTGACGGCGTGGACGGTCGGCAGCTCCTCGATCGGCGCTTTTACCGGAACACTGGTCACACCCCGTACCTGTCGCCGACGGCGGTGCCGCGCCCGCGTGTCCAGTCCTGCGCCAGCATCCGGCTCTTTCCCTCAGGCTGTACCCCGCTGATGCGAAGCGCGTCGAGCCCGCACGCGATCACCAGCTCGCCGGTCGTTTTTAGGACCTCTCCCGGCTTGCCCTTGATGCCGTCCATCACCTTCGGGCCGAACAACTTGACCTCACCCTTGGGCGTCGTTGTAAATGCGCCCGGCTTGGGATCGGAGGAGCGAATAAGCCGCGAGATCTCGATCGCACTGTCCTTCCAGTTAATGCGCGATGACTCGCGAGTCACCTTCGACGCGTAGGTCGCGCGCGAATCATCCTGGGGCTTTTCCTTCGCTTTGGCCAGCGAAACGAGCGTCATCGCTTCGACCAGCGTGAGTGCCCCCAGCTCTGAGAGACGCACCTGAAGCTCGCCGTAGGTCTCGTCCTCGAAGATCGGCGTGTCAGCCTGGAGAAGGATGGGGCCTGCGTCGAGCGCCGAAACGACTCTCATGACCGTCACGCCCGTCTGGGTCAGACCCTGACGAATCGCTGCCTGGATCGGTGCCGCGCCACGGAGTGCCGGCAGCAGCGACGCGTGGATGTTCAGCGTTCCCATCTTAGGAAGGTCGATGATCTTCTGCGGCAGGATGTGGCCGTAGGCGACGACGACCGAGATATCCGGCTTGACGCCGCTGAGCTTCTCGAACAGCTCTGGGTCGCGCGCGTTCTTCGGCTGGAACAGTGGAATCTCTTCGTCGATGGCGATCTGCTTCACCGGCGACGGAATTATCTCTCGTGATCTGCCCTGTGGCTTATCGGGCTGCGTGACGACACCTACGACCTCGAATCCTTCCCCGACCAGTGCGCGTAAAGCCGGTGCGGCGAACTCTGGCGTTCCCCAGAATGCGACGCGCACCTACATCTCCGTCTCGCGATGGTGCTCGCCCTTCACTTCGGTGCGGACCCTCCTGATGTAGCCGGGATATTTCCCCTTCGCCTTCTCCCAGGTCGCCATCGCGGCCTTGCGCTTCAGGGGGCTCAGATAGTCGATGAACAACTTCCCATCGAGGTGATCGATCTCGTGCTGGAAGCAGCGCCCAAGAAGGTCGGAGCCGGTGGCCTCGTACTCATTTCCGTCCTCGTCGATCGCTCGAATCGTTACCGTGAACTGCCGCTCGACATCGCCGTAGATGTCGGGAATTGAAAGACAGCCCTCCTCCGCCTTTTCCTTCCTGATGCCCTGTGTGGAGATGATCCTGGGATTGATGAGGGTGAATGTGCTGCCCTCGACGTCAACGACCGCCACTCTCTCATTTCGCCCCACCTGTGGTCCGGCGAGGCCGATGCCCTCGGCGGCATACATGGTCTCGAACATGTTGGCGATGAGCTTGCGCAACTCGTCCGTGACCTCGATGACCTCCGTTGTCGGCCTGCGAAGAACCGGGTCGCCCAGGACCCGTATGTCGAGAATACTCACCCGGCGGTCACGTTGGAGGCCGATGCCGGCCTGTTGATTTTCGCGATGCGTCCACGCTCGATGATGACGCGAGTGTCGCCCGACTTGATCGTGACGCGGTCGTCCATGCCGCCGGACTTGTCGTCGCCGCCCTTCTCCTTTATGAACACCACTTCGCCGACGAGCCCGCCGTTGGTGATGATCTCATCGCCCTTCTTGAGATTGCGCACCAGCTCGTCGTGCTTCTTGCGCTGAGTAGCCTGTGGCCGGATGAGAATGAAGTAGAAGATCGCGAAGATCGCTCCATACATGAAAATGGAGCCGAGAATTGGATTGCTTGCCATAGGTGAAAATCGGGAGTGGTTGCGAAAAGTCCTAGACGGCGAGGGGTGACGTCGTGCGGTAGCGCGCGAGCCAATCGCGCGACCACTGCTCGAGATCGCCCCTCAGTATCGACTGTCGCGCCGAGCGCGCGAGCGACAGCAGGAAATGTACATTGTGAAGGGAGAGGAGGCGGAGCCCGAGTATCTCGTCCGAGACGAAAAGGTGGCGGAGGTAGGCCCTGCTGAATCGTGTGCAGGCGGAGCAGTCGCAATCCGGGTCGAGTGGCCTGGGATCCGTGCGAAATTCGGTGCGCTTGATGTTCAGCCGCCCGTCTCTCGTGAAGACTGCGCCATTCCTCCCCATCCTTGTTGGCGCCACGCAGTCAACCAGGTCCACCCCTCGGCGAATCGCTTCGATCAGGTCCTCGGGGAAACCTACGCCCATCAGATAACGGGGATGCGTTTTCGGAAGGGCCTCCTCCACGACCTCGATCATCTCGTACATCGCGTCCTTGTCCTCACCGACTGACAGACCCCCCACGCCGAAGCCTGCCCAATCATGCATCGTTCGTATGGCGTCGGCCGCCTCCCGGCGCAGATTCGCATGGATTCCGCCCTGCACTATGGGGAAGAGCGCCTGCTGATTCCGCGGATTGTCACCCGGGAATTCCTCACGCGGCGGGTCCTCCAATGGCTGAGTCCTCTCCAATCGTTGGACCTCGGCCAGGCAGCGTGCGAGCCAGCGGACGCTTCGCTCACTCGCGTCCCGCGCGGTGGCTTCGTCGGATTGGCCCGGGATAACGTGGTCGAACTGCATGATGACGTCGGCGCCCAGGTTGCGCTCAATCTGCATCACGATCTCGGGCGTGAAGAATCGCCGCGAGCCGTCGATGTGGGACTGGAACTCCACGCCTTCCTCGTCGATGGTGCGAAGGCCCTCGAGAGAAAAGACCTGAAATCCGCCCGAGTCGGTAAGGATCGGGCCGTCCCACTGCATGAAGCGGTGGAGTCCGCCCATCTCTCGCACGACGTCGTCGCCGGGGCGGAGGTGCAGGTGGTACGCGTTGCCGAGGATCATTGAGGCGCCCATTCGGACGAGATCCTCGGGATCGAGCGCCTTCACCGTCGCCAGAGTCCCGACCGGCATGAATGCCGGCGTTTCAACGGGTCCGTGGGGAGTCGAAAAAATGCCGGCCCGTGCGGCGCCGGCGGTGCCCTCGATCTGGAAGGAGAAGCTCATCGTTCCTGAACCTAATATCCCTCCAGCGCTCCTCGCGCGTGTTGCGACAAACTTGCGAAACTGCAACTGAGGACGACCTCCCGGGGGCTGTCGGCGGGCCGGCCATTGGCTCCGCGCGGGCTCCGCTTAATTTCAAATCAGACCTTCACCGACTACCAACATGGCAACACAGGCCGACACCAACTCATCGACGACGGACAAAGTCTGGTTCATCACTGGCTGCTCGACCGGCTTCGGGCGTGAGCTGGCGAAGCAGACGCTCGATCGAGGATTCCGCACCGTCGTCACCGCCCGCGATCCCGCCAAGGTCGAGGACATCGCGTCGGGAAGGGGGGATCTCGCCCTGGTGCTCCAACTCGACGTCACCAATCCGGTTGAGGTCGACGCGTCGGTGAAGAGCGCCGAGCAGCATTTCGGCGGGATCGACGTGCTCGTGAACAATGCTGGCATCGGATATTTCGGTGCGGTCGAGGAGAGCGACGAGGCGGAAGTCCGTCGGATGTTCGAGATCAACTTCTTCGGGCTTTCGCGCATGACGCGCGCGGTGCTGCCTGGGATGCGGAAGTGCCGCAAGGGACACATCGTGAACATCTCTTCGATCGGCGGATTGAGGAGCTTCCCAACGCTCGCCTATTACCACGCGACGAAGTACGCGGTCGAAGGATTCTCCGAGTCGCTCGCGCTCGAAGTTGCTCCGCTCGGCATCAAGGTCACCATCGTCGAACCCAGCGGATTCCGTACCGACTGGGCCGGACGCTCGGCGGCCGAGAGCAAGACGCGCATCGCCGACTACGC
>DASWGL010000293.1:0-2096 GCA_036393735.1 Gemmatimonadaceae bacterium
CCTCATCGTCAGCGCCGTCACGTGCACCTGGGGATACAGATCAGCCTCGGAATAGAATCCGGTGTGATCTCCAAATGGCCCCTCGACGACGAGCGGCTCCGCGGGATCGATGTAACCCTCGATCACGAACTCGGCCTCCGCCGGAACCTCCAGATCGCAGGTGACCGCCTTCGCCAGACTCACTGGCCGTTTGCGCAGAAATCCGGCGAACAGGAATTCGTCGATCGTCGGTGGGAGCGGCGCCGACGCGGAGTAGACGGAGGCCGGATCCGCTCCGATCGCAATGGCGACTGACATCCGTTCTCCGTTCACGGCCATCTCGCGCCAATGGGCTGCACCGACCTTGTGCCGCTGCCAGTGCATCGCGAGAGTGCGCGGCCCGAGTACCTGGACACGATACATCCCGACATTCCTGATGCCACGCTTTGGATCCTTCGAGATCACCATCGGCAGCGTGATGTACGGGCCGCCGTCCTCCGGCCAGCAGGTCATTATCGGGAGCTTCGACAGATCCACGTCGTCGCTCTTCAATACAATCTCCTGGCACGCCGGCTTGCCGCTCCTAACGCGCGGCGGAAACTTGCCGAGCTCGAGCAGGCGTGGAAGCATCGATAGCTTGCCCATGATCCCTTCTGGCACCTTGAGATCGAGCATCTCGGTGATGCGCACGCCAATTTCGTCGAGATCGTCCACGCCGAGCGCCAGCGACATCCTCCGCATCGAGCCGAAGAGATTGATGACGACGGGATACTGGGACCGCTCGCCAGAATCGAGAATGACATTTTCGAAGTACAGAGCACTTCCTCCACGGGGCTGCTTCATCACGCGATCAGCGATCTCGCATAACTCCAGGCGCGCTTTTACGGGCTCTCGAATTCGCGTCATCTCTCCTGCGCGATCAATGGCTGAGAGCAACTGCGAGATGTTATCGAGGCTCACTTGGCTCGAATGGCGGTGATGGGACGCTCCCCGACGTGAATCGCCGCGACTCCGAACGAGAGGCTCGACCACGTCACCTTTGCGAATCCCGCATCTGTCATTTTCTTCGCCAGCTCCTCTTCCACGGGAAAGTTCGCAACCGATCGCGGAAGATAGGTGTACGCCGTGCGGTGTCCGCTGATCAAACGGCCAATCAGAGGCAGCACGCGATGAAAGTACGACCGATACAGCGCGCGCACGACGCGCATCCGCGGCGTCGAGAATTCCAGTATCACGAAACGACCGCCCGGAGCAAGCACGCGAAACGCTTCGCTGAGCGATGCCTCGAGGCCGGCGACATTCCTGATTCCGAAGGCCACAATCGCGCCCGCGAGCTGATCCGACGCCAGCGGCAACTGCACTGCATCGGCCGTCACCGGCGCTATTCGTCCGCCGGTCAGTTTTTTCACGCCCGCCCTGAGCATCGGCTCCGCGAAATCGGCGCCTATCACCAGCCCCCGAAAGCCGGGCAAACTAGAAATCTCCGAGGCGACATCCATCGTTCCCGCGCACAAGTCGAGATATCGCCCTGCGTGATCCCGCTCGACTCCGAGCCGAGCAATTGCCTTGCGCCGCCATCGCCGGTCGATGTTGAGGCTGAGCACATGATTCAGGAGATCGTATCGCGGGGCGATCTCGGAGAAAATCCGCTGTACGTACGCGCGTTTCTCAGCGCCACCGGCAGCGGCGGCACTGGCAGTCGCCCTGTCCATGTCGGTGGCCAGCATCCTCCGAAAGTTGCCCGGCAACGGTGCGCGGGGCAAGCTATCTTTCCCGCGCCTCCCTACGATGCCACCACGGTCCTACACCGACGTATCCGACCAGCAGGTGGTCGTCTTCGCCCAGGAAGGGCGCGAGGACGCCTACCGCGAGTTGATCAAGCGCTATGAGCGCCCCGTGTTTTCGCTCATATACCGCATGGTGCGCGACAATGAGACCGCCGAGGACCTGGCGCAGGAAACCTTCATCAAGGTTTTGAACAACATCGACCGCTACCGGCCCGAGTTCAAATTCTCGAGCTGGCTGTTCAAGATCGCGAACAACATCACCATCGATCACCTCCGGCGCCGTCAGATCGACACCATCAGCATCGAGGGATCACCCGACGCGGTGACGGC
>DASWGL010000294.1:0-2122 GCA_036393735.1 Gemmatimonadaceae bacterium
TCTCGTTCGAATCCTTCTTGCCGAATGGGGGAAGGCTGCGCAAAGGATCGGTGATGACGCCGCGGTGCTCGACGTTCCGGTGGGCGAGCGCCTCGTCGTCAGCACCGACACGTCAGTTGAAGGTGTTCATTTCCTTCGCGATTGGCTCAATAGCTTCGAGATCGGTTACCGCGCGACGGCGGCGTCGCTCAGCGATCTGGCCGCGATGGCCGCGCGGCCGCTTGGGATTCTGATCGCGCTCACTCTTCCGGAGGGGAACAAAGAGGAAGCGCGTGAAATCGCCACCGGAATTCGCGAAGGAGCGTCGGCGGTCTTGTGCCCTATCGTTGGAGGGGACCTCTCTTCGGGAAAGGAACTTTCGCTCACGATCACTGCGCTTGGCAGCGCTTCGCGACCGCTTGCGCGTTCCGGTGCGAGAGTCGGTCAGCGTGTGTACGTTACGGGTCGGCTCGGCGGTCCCGCAGCCGCGGTCCGCGCCTGGCGCGCGGGTAAGGACCCCGCCGAGGGCGACCGGGCACGCTTCGCCAATCCGGTGCCGAGGATCGAGCCCGCCATTGGGCTGGCGGATCGGGGCGCGACGTCCGGGATCGACATCTCGGACGGCCTCATCGCCGATGTCGGCCACATCGCTGCGGCGAGCAAGGTCTGCATCGAAATCGATGCCGACCAGATCCCGCGTGTAAGTGGAGTCACGCCTCTGGAGGCCGCGAGCTCGGGGGAGGAATACGAGATCCTCGTCACCGCACCAGAGATCGACACCCGTCAGTTTTTGGAGGAATTCGGATTGGCTCTCACGGAAATCGGCCGGGTTGTTGCCGGTTCTACCGGTATAGTTCTAATGCAGGCGGGTGAGCGCGTCACGGCTCCTCCTGGCTTCGACCACTTTCGCGATAAATGACCTCATTTTTTCGAACGATTCTCCTCTACTCCACCGCCGCTGCGGCGACGGTGGTCCTCGGTGTCACCGTCATCGTTGCGGCGCTGCTTGGCGTAGAGGACAAACCGGGCGGCTTATACGACAGGGTGCCGCGCTGGTGGTCGATTGCAGTGTTGCGGGCCGTCGGAGTCAAGGTGCGCGTCCACGGAAAGGAGAACCTGAGGCGTGGAGAGCCCTACATTTTCGCGTCCAACCACGTGAGCTGGTTCGACGTTCCCTCGCTCGCCAAGATCTTGCCCCGGAACAAGTTCGTGGCAAAGTCCGAGCTCTTCAAAGTGCCGATCTTTGGGCGCGCAATGCGCGCCGTGGGGATGATCGAAATCCAGCGCGAGAACCGAAAGGCCGCGTTCGGCGCTTACGATGTCGCGGCGGAGCGAATCCGCGCTGGCAACTCGGTCGTCGTCTTTCCGGAGGGGACCCGCGGACACGAATATCCGCTTCGCCCGTTCAAGAAGGGACCGTTCGTGCTGGCGATCGCCGCCGGGGTGCCGATAGTCCCAATCATAGTGCACGGGACGATCGAGATAATGCCCAGACATTCACTGTGGGCTCATCCCGGGACGATTGATATACATTTGCTCGAGCCTGTCAGCACGACGGGTGTCGACTATGACCACCGCGAGGCGCTGATGAGGAGTGTGAGAACGAGGATGGCCGACGCGATGCGCGAGCTGTACGGCATCGAGCCGCTGCCAGCGTCGGCGTCGCGGCTCACGTCGTCGACCGAAATCCTATCGTCCGAAACCCAGCCGACCGAAACACGGTAGCACAACCTCCAACTAAAAAATGTCAGGAATAATCGAGATCAAGGCGCGGGAGATTCTGGACAGCCGCGGAAATCCCACGATCGAAGCGGATGTCACGCTCGACAGCGGCGCGTTTGGCCGGGCTGCTGTTCCAAGCGGCGCATCTACCGGAGAGCATGAGGCCCTCGAGCTGCGAGATGGAGACGCCGAGCGTTATCTCGGGAAGGGAGTGGAGCAGGCGGTGCAGAGCGTGGAGGAGCGCATCGGCCCGGCGCTCAATGGGCTGGCGGCCGGCGATCAGATGGTAATCGACCGCGCCATGATCGAGCTCGATGGCACCCCCAACAAAGGGAAGCTCGGAGCCAACGCGATACTAGCGGTCTCGATGGCTACGGCACGCGCGGCTGCAATGGACGTCGGCCTGCCGCTCTATCGCTAC
>DASWGL010000295.1:0-3251 GCA_036393735.1 Gemmatimonadaceae bacterium
GGAATTCCGAACAGCAATAGCATCTGGTCGATGAGATGCGGGCCGAGGTCGTAGAGGAGTCCCGCGCCCGGTCCGGGAATCTCGCGCCAGCGATCGCGGACTTCCGGGCGATAACGATCGATGCGGGATTCGAACAGAACGACGCGGCCGGTGAGATCCTGTCGCAACGCGTTCTGCACAGTGAGGAAATCGCTGTCCCACCGTCTGTTCTGGAACACGGAGAGCAGGACGTTCTTCTCCGTCGCGACGGCCCCGAGATGTCTCGCCTCCTCGACGCCAATGGTGAACGGCTTGTCCACCACGACATTCCGGCCGGCACGCATCGCCAGTTCGGCGAGCGGCCCGTGAGTTTCATTGGGGCTCGCAATTACGACGAGGTCGATATCCGGATGCGCCGCGAGCGCTTTCGGATCGGACACGACCTCGACATCAGGAAGGACGCCCGACACATCTCCAGGGCGGCTGGATGACACGGCGGTGATCTGGTAGCCGTCCGTCGCCTTGAGCAGCGGCACGTGAAAGGTCTTCGATACGAAACCGAAGCCAATGACGCCGACTCGAATCGGTGAGGCTGGGCTAAGCGCCAAGGAACTGTTTCATTGATGCGAGGGACGTTCGCGGTTAGCGCGAAAGCTTTTGTAGAGCGGCGGTTGCCTGGTCCACCAGCGGCCGCAATTCCGGATCGGAGTCCTTCCAGAGAGCAACAAACCTGGTATAGTGGTTGGCCGCCGCACCGACGTTCCCCGCGCGCTGTGAAATCTGGGCCATTCGCAGGTGTATCAATGGCAGATACATCGCATCGTACTGCTCCGACAACGAGCCATACCATCGCGTGGCCTCATCGTCCTGTCCGAGCTCGTGCAGGATCTCGGCGCGCAGGAATCTCGCGTGAGCGTAGGCCGGCCTGAAACTGAAGCTGACATAATGCCGTGAAGAGAACTGAAACTGTTCAACTTCATACAGGGCCTCACGCAGGCGATGCGCGTTATGCTCGTCCTCGGCGCGAACCAGATGCATCAGATCTCCAGACACCGCCGAGTCGTTCCCTGCCTGCGCCATCGCTCGCAAGGAGGCAACTGCAGAATCGACGGCTCCTCTGTCACGAAGTCGCGCACTCAGTATCCCAAGCAGGTACGAGCGTACCTGCGGCAGTACGCCTTTCGCATACGGGAAGAACTTTTCGTCGTCAGGAGTCGGACGCCAGGCGGCGATCGTGTCGCGAAGCGCTTTCAGGTTTGCCACGGGCAGCGCAACCGGCGCGTCGACGATGAGCTCGGAGCGGAGCACCGCCGGCCAGCCGGCGTTGAAAGAATCCATTCCAGCCACTGCGGCCCCGCGGGCGAGATGACCCTGCATCAACACGGGCACGGGAGCGAGACTGAGTACCACTGCGAAGACAGGCTCGATCCTTTGTTCGCGGTCGACGAGCAGATTCATCAGTGCATTGCCTGCTTCGATGTTCTCCGTGTACGACGTCGCTGCCAGATACATCGAGTACAGCTCGAGAGTGCCGACGTTCTTCGACCCGGCCAGCAGCGCAGCTATCGCGGCTGAATCGCGCAGCGAAAACGCGCGCAGTGCCCGCATTTCCGTGGTGCGATCCCCCTGCGGCTGGGTCGCCAGGTACCGCGCGACGAGGGTCTTCAGCTCGTCGTACTTCTGCTCTGTCGCGGCGAGACGGGCCAGATGAACGAGCGCGTGCGGGTTGTCCGGATCCAGCGCCAGCACCCGCTCGAACGCCGGCCGCGCCTCGGCAGGCGAATGTCCGGTGAAAAGGCCCAGGTGGCTCTGCGTCTCGCCGAGCATGAACCACGCTTCGACGCGATCAGGGTACGCTCGCGAAAGATTGGAAAAAATCTCCAGCGCGGTCTGCCCGTCGACGTGATAGTAGGCGTAGTATCCTTCCAACTGCTGACGCGCAAGCGGGGAAAGCCGACTGCTGAATCGCCGCGCTGTTGTCAGGAGAGCGACCGGGTCGATGAGAGTTGCGGCCGACCACCCTTGCGTAGTCGCCAACCGCACGTACGCAAGCGCGAACGTACTGTCGTCACGTATCGCCGTGCGGAACGCATCGCGCGCCGCTTCCGCGTGTCCCGCTCTGAACTCGCTCTCGCCCTCCAGATATGCGGTGAGGGCCGGCAGTGAGTGGGTCGTCAATGCGGCGAGCTGAGCGATGCCCCGGTCACGAGCTTTCGTGCGGGCGGCTAGAAGTCTCCCCGCGAGCTGGTCGACGAGCTGCGGCAAGTCCGCGGCATCCCCTTCGACGCTGATGTTCGCGACTGGCTGCGAGGGTTTGCCCGTGTCGTACAGAAGCCCACTGACATTGACGCGGCCGGCGAGCTCGACGACATCGCCAATCACGAATGCACCCGCGCCGAGTTGTCGGGAAATCTGAGCGACTGTCGACGGCTGGGCCTTCAGCGACGAGTCACCGGCACGCGTAGCGGCAATCACAGCGCGTGGATCGATGCTGCGCATTCCCGCGACGCCGTCCAACTTCGCGGAGAGCAGATCGACCATCCCCTCGCGCAGATAGTTCAGATCCGGCCTCCCGCGAACAGAGAAAGGGAAGATGGCGATTGCTTGTGTCGGCGGGTCGGACACCGCGCGAGTGTAGCGCCATCCGACCATCGCCACCCCGAAGGCAAACGCGGCCACGGCGAGGCCGGCCACGGCAAATCTCCCTCGACGATGTAGCGGTGAAGCAGTCGTGATTGGCGAAGGTGGTGTGGGTTCGGCGATCTCTGGGGAAGGGTGGGAAGGGGGAAGAGGGACGCGGGAAGCGGGGGACCGCCGTGCGCCCGGCTGGACTTGATGCGCGGCGTGGAGCTGCGCCACCAAAGCGCGCGTAGCATCCGACGGTTCGATCTCGTATTCGCACGCGAGTCGCTCGGCGAATTCGTTGTACGTGCGCAGCGCGCCGGCATGGTCACCATTTCGAACGAGCAGCTCGAGCAGATGGCGCAGGTCGCCATCGTCATCTGGCTTGAGTGAATACGCGCGCCGCGCCCAATGAGCAGCAGCGGCGAATTCCCCGCGTTTCGTTTCGTGTCGCGCGAGATCACGGGCAGCGCCAGCCGCGCGCTCGCGCAAGCGTGCGCGCTCCCGCTCGAGCCACTGATCGAATTCGGGAGCATCAGATACGTAAAAACCGGGAAGCAAGTCGCCGCGATACTGCTCCAGCGCTTCGACGACTTTGCCCGCGGCGAGCGCATCTTCG
This sequence comes from Gemmatimonadaceae bacterium, assembly GCA_036393735.1. GTDB lineage: Bacteria > Gemmatimonadota > Gemmatimonadetes > Gemmatimonadales > Gemmatimonadaceae > UBA4720. Next base: position 3,221 of record DASWGL010000295.1, read on the forward strand.
AATTCGACGACATCCGCGCTCAGCGCGTTTG
>DASWGL010000296.1:0-1907 GCA_036393735.1 Gemmatimonadaceae bacterium
TTCCACTCGTGCAGCTCGCCTGCGAGCTAGGATGGTACGTAACCGTGGTGGACGGACGGCCCGCAGCCGCGAGCCGCACCCGGTTCCCTTGGGCCAATGAAGTCCTGCTCTGTCGCCCCGAGCAGGCACGAAGTCAGATCCCGCTGACCAGCGAGACGGTGGCGGTGGTGATGACTCACAACTACCGCAACGATCTGCAGCTTCTGGAACTGTTGCTGCCGTCGCCGGTTCGCTACGTCGGTCTGCTCGGCCCGAAGAAGCGGTCCGAACGGCTGCTTCGGGAGCTGGGCGAGGCCGGCGTCAGTGTAACTGCGGCACTGCGGCGCAGGTTGCACGCACCGATTGGATTGGACATCGGCGCCGAGACCTCCGAGGAAATCGCGCTCGCCATCGTGGCTGAGATTACAGCGGCGCTTGCTGGACGTGCGGGCGGCGTCCTCAGGGAGCGACGGACACCCATCCATGAGCACGCATGCACGAGCGAGATGTCGGCAACGCCGGTGTTTGCGGTAGCGGAGTGCGCTGCGTGATAACGCCTGATCCATTGCATCGGATCGCCGGCGTAGTGCTCGCCGCCGGTACTTCCAGCCGGATGGGCCAGAACAAGCTGTTACTCAGGGTCCGAGGCCACGGTGCGAACTGAGCTGAAGCCGCCGATTGTAATCGAACGTGGAGGGCATGATGAATGCCGCGTGCAAAGACCAAAGGAGAACAAATGAAACCTACGCAAACCACAGCTAGCATCGTCTTCTGTCACGGGATCTGGGCCGACGGCTCCTGTTTTAACAAGGTGATTCCAACGCTTCAGGCGGAAGGGCACCAGGTGATCGCCGCCCAGTATGGCCTCGATACACTCGCGGGCGACGTCGCCACAGTAAGACGTACGCTGGGGCGGGTCAGCAGCCCGGCCATTCTTGTCGGGCACTCTTACGGCGGAAGCGTAATCACGGCTGCGGGAACCGATGACCGGGTCGCCGGGCTGGTCTACATCGCCGCACTCGCCCCCGATGCAGACGAGACCTCGCAAAGCCAGCAGGAAAAGTTTCCCGTCACAGACGTTTTCGCCCACGTCGAAGTTCCGGATGGACGCGTATGGATGCTTTCGGACGGCGTCGAGTGCTTCGCAGGCGACTTGTCCGAGCAGGAGAAGAGGATCGTCTGGGCGACTCACTTCGCGCCTGCCGCCGACCTGTTCACACAGAAGCTCGATGGTGTCGCCTGGAGGTCGAAGCCGAGTTCTTACATCGTGGCCACCAAGGACCGCACAGTCCAACCCGAGCTGCAACGATTCGTTGCGAAGCGCATGGGCGCCACCACGACGGAGGTCGCCAGCAGCCACGTCCCCATGCTCTCCAGCCCTAAGTTGGTCATCGATGTGATCCGTACCGCCGCGAACGCGGTTCGAACACGATCCACAACTGCGTAAAACGCGTTCCAATTCCGGAGGACCCGATGAACGCCGATGTTCTCACAGGAAGGGGCTGGTGCACGAAACCGTCAGCGGCAAGGCACTCGATCGCGCAATGGAGATTGCACGGCGCCTATCGTCATTCACGCCGGAATCGGTTGGTTGCATCAAGCGCCTCGTCCGCAGCGCTACCGAGACACCGCTGGCACAGGGACTGGCACTCGAACGAAATCTCTTCTTGAAATTGTGCATCACCGAACCTGCACTCGCGCGCATGCGTTCCTATGAAGAGGAGAACATCAGCTCGCCGTCGCGCTCTATCGAATGGACGCATAAGTGAAGGCCCTTCTTTTCACCGCCTACGGTAATCCAGCTCAGAACTTAAGGATGGTCGAAGTTTTCGGAACCAAGCGCGCCGTCTCCGCGGGCGAGGCTCTTGTGCGCAGGGAGTATGCGCCGATTGCCTACAGCACCTCTTTTAGCGAACGGAGTTTACCTC
>DASWGL010000297.1:0-3016 GCA_036393735.1 Gemmatimonadaceae bacterium
TTCGCCGCGAGCCTCACGTGCAACTCTGATGTCCCATAACACAGCGAGATCGTCTCGACCCTCCAGCATGTCGACACTCTCGGTCTTGAATGCGATGACCGCTCCACCGACACGCCGCCCATTGGACCGCGCCGTGATCAACCCCCAGTTCAAAAGGTCGAATGCCCGACTCCATTGTTTCGGGCCTTCTCCCTCGATACTGTCGAGATCGTTCACGTATGGAGCGTCAAGCGCGCGCTCTGTCAGGACGAGAGCGCGCGGATCGTCATCAGCGACGGCGACGTCGAGAACACTGAGGACCTCGAACGCGATCGGAACGCTCGCGTAGTCTGCGAGAGAGGTGATCGGCTCTTCGATGATTTCCACATCCATTCATCCAGCTTACGCATGTTCGATGGATTCCTTCGATCTTCGAAGGCTGTTGGGCTGACCAGAAGGCGATCGATTGCGAAAATGAATGATGAACCCGACCGTTGCGGCGAAGGCGAGCACCGAAGGCAGGATCTGGCTGTACGGCTGCCATCTCTCCAGAACGGTGCCCGAGAATGCAGCGACGACCGCGCTGTACGCGCCCAGCATCTTGATGAGGTGCTCATAGAACCACGTCCTCGCGAACCAGCGCGTTGGAAACGCGAAGCGTGCAAGGTCGTACGCCGCCACGGCCACCAGAGCTCCGAGCGTGGGATAGATGACGGAGCGTGACCATGGAAAGTGTACCGAGCGGATGTAGATCATGAACGCAGCGACCGAAACGAGTGCCGCAACCGAGATGAGACCGTCAATCAGGCCGGGCCCTGTGAAGCGGATGCGGAGCGCACGATAGCCCGAATATGCCTCGTAGGCGCTGAGCAGAGTGATGACGCCGAGGAAGGCTCGGAAGCCGAAGAAGGCGATGCCGATCGCGGCGGTCACGATCACCATCGCCAGAAGCGCGAGAAACCAGCGGCCGAAGCGGACGTGCCATCGACCACCCTTGGTCGTAATCAGCGGAACGAGACCGGCGATGAGCGCGAGGGATCCAAACGTGACGTGAACCGCCACGTTCAACGTGTGCGGAGTCGTGTCCTGCAGAACCGACGCAGCCATCGCTCTTTTGATACGAGGGCGGCTGGTACGGAGTTGCGAGACCCCGCGATCAGCGGAAGCGCTCGATGTGGCCGCGGCCCCACAGCCTGACGGCCTCCACGAGTGGCAGGAGCGAACGGCCGTAGTCGGTCAGTGAGTATTCGACCGGGGCCGGAACGGCGCCTTTGGATGTTCGAAGGATGATCTCGTCGCTCACCAGTTCGCGGAGCTGCTGCGTGAGAACCTTCTGCGAAATACCCGGCATCCGCTGCCGAAGCGCTGCGAAGTGCTTCGGCGAATCGGACAACCAGTAGAGGATGATCAGCTTCCACTTCCCTCCGACTGCGGCAAGTGCAGCAGTGAGCGGACAGTCATCGACGGGATTGATTCGCCGCGGCCGCGAACCGTTACCGTTACCTGCAGGTTCCTTCTGGATTGCGCTCATGGAACGACCTACTCTTTGCTCGGTAGACGGAGCAGGAAAATGATCGTAGAGATTCGAACCTACAAAATCAAGGAAGGGCGTCGCGCCGAATTCATCGAGTTTTTCGAGACGCGTGCCGTGCCCGCGCAACATTCACACGGGATGCAGATCATGGGTCCGTTCATCGATCTGGAAAAGCCCGACAACTTTGTGTTTCTGCGCGCGTTCCCATCGCTCGAGGAGCGCGACCGCCTGAAGGATGCGTTCTACGAAGGGCCAGTGTGGAAGAACGAGCTCGAAGCGATTGCGATGCCGATGCTCGAAGAGTACTCCGTCGCTCTCACCGAGACGACTGACCGCTTCGTGACGTTCGATCAATCGGCCCGCGCCGTGCGGCGTGCCTCCTGACGCGCCGCGCCAGGCTGACTTCGTCCGCTGCGGACAAGCGGGACAACCGCGAGAATCGTGATCCCCAGAAGCATCGATACCAGCGCGAGAACACTCCAACACGAGTGATGCGGATCATGTCCCTGCCGCCATGCAACGGTGAGCGCCCATGCAGCAGCGGAGAACGAAGCCGCTGCGGCCGCGAAGAAGGCGACGCGAAGGAGTCGGTCCACTGGCTGAAGGAGACGTGAATACGCAAGCCAGGCGGGGATCGTCAGAGCGGCCCACAGAACATTCATCGCCAGGTAATCCGGGAAAAGCGTCAGGCCGAACGGAGCAACCACGGCCACAGCGACGAGGTACGCGGGCGCGTTCAGAAGGATCAAACACCACTTCACAATCTCGTGCGGACGGGGGATGCCTCCAAGCACTTCGAAATTCCACTCGTGCGAGTTGATGCCCCAGACCGTCCAGACGGCGATCGCTGCAAAATTCGCGAGAGCAAGCAAGAGAAATCGCCGGCGCATATCCGTGGTACCGCGCGCTCAGACGCGCGTGCTCACACACTAGCACCGTTCCGAGGAACGCCGGTTGCATCGGCGCGGAGCCTCAACAAGCAGGAGGGCACTGACATGAGCGAACAACAAACCTGCGGCAAGGGTCTGGCAGAGCGCGCCGCTCTACCTGCAAAACTGGCAGAACTGACGGCGGCGATGGCTGCGGTCCTCGCCTTCCATCAGCGATCCCTCGAATTGACGGACGACCATGGCCGGAAAGAACTGCACGCCTATGTCCGACTCGAAGAGGAGTATCGCCTGATCAGTTCTCTCCTGCAATCGACAGCTGCCAGAATGGCCGGTTATCGCGACCTTCCGATGGCACGACACGACATCCGCATCCTCGCGAGTGCGGAGAACGCCGAGACCTTTGCGGCATTCGTGAGGGTTGAACGAGAGGCACTGGATCTCCTCTCCAAATCGATCGAAGGCGACGAGAGAATGCTGAGCCAGATGCGCGGCGCTTCCGGCTAGCAGGCTGCGCCGGCGGGCTGGGCACAACAACGTACTCGCTCTGAACCAGACCGCTCGGATAGTCGCGAGTGGCGATGTGACGGAGCCGGATATCGTGCGGCAACGATCC
>DASWGL010000298.1:0-2487 GCA_036393735.1 Gemmatimonadaceae bacterium
AGCCCCGCGGGTCGGTAGTCGGATAAGCCCGCACAATCGGGCCAACGGGCACCAGTGCAAAGGTGTCGAGCACGCTTCGCACGAGCGTGGCGCGGTTGATGGTCATCGCTATTGCGCGGCGCAGCTCGCGGTCGCCGAAGAGCGGGTGTGGCCGGTCCTTGTTCGCGGGATCGCGAAGGTTGAACCGCAGAAAGGCGTAGTCCATTCCCGGCAGGATGATTGGCCGGAGATTCTTCTCGCGCGCGAGCTGACGCAGATTCTCAGGGCGGAGCGCATCGAAGAGATCAGCGTCTCCGGCAAACAGCTTCGTTACCGCCGTGTTGAAGTCGGGCGAGAAGCTCCAGATTATGCGGTCCAGCGTGGCGCGCCCGCGATAGTTGGAAGCATCGGCGACGATCTCCACCGAAGCGCCCCTGTCCCACCTTCGCAGGCGAAAGCGTCCGGTTCCAATCGGCGGAGGAGCCCCTTCGCGCAATGAATCAACTGGAATTCTCTCGAGCTGGTGCGCGGGAAGGATCAGCATCTGCGCCGCGGCATCCAGGAACTGCGTCGGCGATCTCGCGTGAAACCAAAACATGGCCGTGAGTGAATCGCTGACGGTTACGGAATCGATGTTCGCGAGCTCGGTGCTCAGTCTGCCGCCGAGCGCGGGATTATTGTTGAGCGCGAAAGTGAATTGAACGTCTCGCGCGGTGACATCTCGACCATCGTGCCACTTCGCCCGCGGATTGAGATGGAACGCCAGCGTTAGCGAGTCGCCAGACCAGCGCCAGCGGTCCGAGAGCTCCGACCGAAATCCTTTTTCGTTTCTGGTGTTGAGATCGGGCCCGACGTCAGCGAGGTAATCGTAGATCTGCTCGGTGATCTGCTTCGCCTGAGTGGTGATACCGAAAGGAGGGAAAAGCGTCCCGGGATCCGCGGTCGTCGCTATGACCAATGTGCCGCCCGCATCGGCGTGACCGGTTCCAGGCGCGGCCTCAGTACAACCCCCTAGGAACGAGACGAGAGCGATGACTACGATTTTTTTCATTGACGAGAAAGTAGCGCTGTCAGCCTCGCGCGGGAGGTATTAACTCAATGGTGATAGAAAACCGACAGTTTGAGACACAAAACCGACATTGACCCTCTTTCGCAATTAATGAACTCTCAATGATACATGGCAAAATCGGCCTCCAACCGGACCGATGCGATGCCCACCTTTCAGGTGGCTCAGTTGCATCAAAATGGCCTGGACGTAATCATCGTCCCGGTCGACCGGTCTTTCGGAAAACGGTCGGCCGCGGAACAGGCCCGCATCCAGGAGGCGTTTCAGCGGAGCGCGGTCGCCGTGGAGATGCGCGGCGTTGTGGTTCCGGTCTGGGAAGATGCTTCGGGAAGAATGGCATTTCGTGCTCCCCCGCCTTTGCACAATTTCCTCAAGAGCATAGACATGGTCTATGTCGCGACCGCACTGAATCGAACCCTGAGTCTCGAGTCGCGATAACTCTCGCGCGTCTCGTGTTGGGACGCGGTTGAGATTCAAGGATCATTTCTCGGATCGCGCGGCGCTCTACGCCGCGTACCGGCCGCTGTATCCGGAGGGCCTGTTCGAGTTCGCTGCGGGCCTGACGCACCAGCATCGCGTGGCTCTCGATTGCGGCACTGGGAATGGCCAGGCCGCCGTCGGACTCGTGCCGCATTTCGATCGGGTCATCGCCACCGATCCGAGCGCCGAGCAGCTACGCAACGCCACTCGACACGAGAGAATCGAATACCGTATCGCCCGCGCGGACTCGACCGGAATGCCCTCGCGATCAGTCGATCTCGTGACGGCGGCGCAGGCGCTCCACTGGTTCGATGCCAAAGCGTTCTTTGCGGAAGCGAAACGAGTACTCGTCAAGGATGGCGCGATCGCGATCTGGGGATACGGCGATCCGATTCTCGACACGCCCCAGCTCGACCAGACGCTCCACGCGTTCAACCGGGGACTGCTCGAGCCGTACTGGTTTCCCGAACGAAAACTCCTGCTGGATGGCTATAGGAGTATTCCCCTTCCGTTCGACGAAGTGACGGTGCCCAGGCTCGAGCTCAAGATGCGATGGAACCTCGCCGAGGTGGCCGGTTATCTGCGAACCTGGTCGTCGACCGCCCGCTACCTAGCCGAGCACGGGATCGATCCCGTGATAGCGGTTGAGAGCTCGCTGGCGGCGAACTGGGGGGATCCTGGCGCCCCGCGACTCATTCGCTGGCCGTTACACATTCGCGCGGGAACAATTCCGATGCACGCGCACGCCAGCGGCAATCGCGGCAGTTGAATCGCGCGCGGCGGGCGGCAATTATCCGCATGTGATTAATCATTCGTTCTTGCATAGAAACTCCCCCGTGGCATTCGCACTGGCACTCGCTGCGATCATCGTCGTCGCACCGCGCAGCAGCGCGCAGCACGAAAACCATTCAGGGATGCGGGACATGCCGGGCGATACGCTCGCCACCGCCCCTACGACTCCG
>DASWGL010000299.1:0-1914 GCA_036393735.1 Gemmatimonadaceae bacterium
GCCGGGGGTTTCACCGCGACCGCCGCACGACGCCGCGTGCAGATCGAGCGAATAGTTCCGCCGGCGCAGCGAGCGTTGGGCGGCCGCGATCGAATCGTCACCGATATCGTTTCCGACGAGTTCACGAACGGCACTGGTCCATCGGTTGCCGTGCTGCCAGGAGATGTCATTCGCGTCTTTTCGGTGGCGAGTCGCGTCCGCAACCGGATCTTTGTGCGCGGCGACGTCTGGTCCCCGGGAAGTCAGGGGATTGCGCCTGGGATGCGCGTCTCCGACGCGCTGAAGCTCGCGGGCGGCGTGAAGCCCGACGTCTACCTCGGCCAGGTGCTTATCACGAGGACGCTGTCCGATTCCACGCGACTCCAGCTCCGTGCCACACTGCGCGACACCACTGGCGCGGTCATCAATGACATCCCGCTTCAGGAGGATGACGAGATAAGGGTGTTCTCAATGTCTGAATTCCGGCCCATCCGGTACGTCGCGATCAACGGAGCCGTTCGGAAGAGCGGCCAGTTTCCCTACCGGGAAGGCATGACAGTCCGTGATCTTGTTCTGCTGGCCGGCGGACTGGACCAGAGTGCCTACCTCAATGAAGCCGAAGTCGCTCGCCTTCCGGAAAATCGGGCGGGCGGTGTCACTGCCCGCACGTTCAGAGTACCGCTCGACTCCAGCTACATCTTCGAGCGCGGCCCAGATGGAAAGTATCTCGGCCCTCCTGGATTACCTGCGCCCTCCGGTCCCAACCCCGAGGTGACCGTAGATCCTTACGACAACGTGCTCATTCTCAGGCAACCCAACTGGGAGCTCCAGCGCACCGCGGTAATCGCGGGCGAGGTCAAGTATCCGGGACGTTACTCTCTGCGCACCAAGACTGAAAAAATCACCGACCTGATTTCGCGCGCTGGTGGCCTGACGCCGGACGCCTACGCGAACGGCGTAACTTTCTATCGGACCAGGAACAGCGTTGGCAGAATCGGAATCGAGCTACCCGACGTGCTGCGAAACGCCAAATCGCTAGACAATCTTCCATTGCAGGATGGGGACTCGTTGTTCATTCCGCGCTATAATGCGGTCGTGAGCGTCCAGGGCGCGGTCAACTCCCCTGTTGCCGTGACTTACGCCCCTGGGAGGTCCCTCGACTATTACATCCGCGCCGCCGGCGGCCCATCCAAGAAGGCCGACTCGAAACGCACCTACGTAACGCAGCCCAACGGAAAGGTTGAAGCGCGACAGTCGCGTTTCCTTCTTCCGGATGGAGTTCCGAAGCCGCTCGCCGGCAGCACTGTCTTTGTTCCCGAAAGGGATGCGTCGGACAGACCGTTCGATCTCCTCACGAACGCAGGCGCAATCGCGCAGATAGCCGCGACGCTCGTCACACTGGTGATAGCGCTCCGACGGTAATTCAGGAATGCCTATCGCCGCGGCGGAGCCCATGGATCGCCATCTGACGTTTTCTAGATGGCTCGCGGAGACACTCCTGCGCTGGCGTCTCATCGCGAAGATGATGGGACTAGCGATCGTACTCGCGGTTTTGGCGCTGATCTTCATCCCGCCGAACTATCTGAGCCGCGCATCCTTCGTCGCAAACACATCATCCGGCAACAAACTGCCCAGCATAGCCGGAGCTAGCGGGCTTGGCGGGATTGCGAGCCAGCTCGGAATGGCCTCCAGCGGTGATCCTTCCGAAACCCCCGGCTTCTACATGAAGCTCATCGAGAGTCGTGAGCTGCTCACCCGCTTGCTTCTCTCTCGCTTCCATGATCCCCGGAGCGACTCGCCGCGCGATAGCGCTACGCTGCTCGACATTCTCCGCATTCGTAACAGTGACCCGAAGCGCAGACTCGAAATCGGGATCAAGCGGATTGGGTCGAGCATTGACGGCAACTACGACATCAAGACGAATCTGGTCGCTAT
>DASWGL010000300.1:0-6500 GCA_036393735.1 Gemmatimonadaceae bacterium
CGAACGCGCACGTGGTCGCCGGTGCGACACGCATCTCCGTCGCAATGAAAGATGGGACGACCTATCCCGCTCGTCTCATCGGAATCGACGAGACGAACGATCTGGCCGTCCTGAAAATCGATGCGAAGAATCTTCCAGTGGCACCGCTCGGCTCTTCGAGCAATCTGCTGATCGGAGAGTGGGCGATCGCGATCGGCAATCCTTACGGCTTCATCCTCGCCAACTCCGAGCCCAGCGTCACCGTGGGTGTTGTGAGCGGTACCGGCAGGAATCTCGCGGCCCAGAGCGAGGGTGCGGGCGTGTACGTCGACATGATCCAGACTGATGCTTCCATCAACCCCGGCAACTCCGGCGGGCCGCTGGTCAACGCGGCTGGTGAGGTGATCGGAGTCAACAGCTCGATTTTTTCGCCGAGCGGCGGGTCGGTTGGAATCGGCTTCGCGATCCCGGTCAATCGCGCCAGACGGGTCACTGAGGATCTTCTCGCCCACGGTGTCGTTCGACGTCCGTGGATCGGAATCCAGCCGCAGCTCTCCCGCGGCCCCGCTGCCGGGGGTTCCAGCGCTGGCGTTGTCGTCGCGTCCGTCGTCCCGGGCTCGCCGGCAGCTCGCGCCGGCATAGTGCCTGGCGATGTGATGATACGGTCACAAAACCGGACACTCCATAATCCGTACGACTGGTACGCCGAGCTCCTCGAGCTGCGCGTTGGCGAGAGCGACTCGATCGTGGTCAAGCGTGGCGCCCGTGAGATTCCAGTCACCGTTTCGGTCGTGGATCTGCCGGATGTGAACGCTCCGCGGGTCACCGTTCTGCGCGAGATCGAGCTGATTACACTTACCGCTCCCATCCGCGCTCAGTATCAGATCCAGAGCCGCCAGGGCGCGCTGGTGAACAGAGTTAGTGATCGCGTGCAGCAGCAGATCGGCCTGCAATCGGGCGACGTGATCGTCCAGATCAACCGGACTCCGATCGCCAATGCGCAGGATGTGAATCGCATTCTTACCACCTACGGGCGCGGCGGGATGAGGATGTACTTCGAGCGCGGCGGTCAGATATATGCCACCGAATTCAGCCTCCAGTAGTGACGACGAATATCTATAGCTCACCACTCGCGGAACGCTACGCGTCGCGGGCGATGCTGGAGCTCTGGTCGCCAGTTACCCGTCATGGACTCTGGCGCCGCCTCTGGCTGGCCCTCGCGGAGGGGGAACGCGAGCTTGGCGTCGCAATCCCGGATGAGGCAGTCCGGCAGATGCGCGCCAATCTCGACAAAATCGATTTCGATGCGGCCGCTGCCTATGAGAAGCGGTTCAGGCACGACGTGATGGCGCACGTCCACGCATTTGGCGACGTCGCTCCCGCGGCCAAGCCGTTCATCCATCTTGGAGCGACGAGCGCATACGTCACTGACAACGCCGATCTGATCCTGATGCGGCGCGGACTCGATCTGCTCCGGAGTCGAGTGCTCGACGTTCTGCGCTCCCTCACCACGTTCGCCGAAAAGTGGCGCGACCAGCCGACCCTCGGCTATACCCATCTTCAGCCCGCCCAACTCACCACGGTTGGCAAGCGGGCGACGCTATGGATGCAGGATCTGGTTCTCGACATCGAGGACATCGACTACCGGCGTCGAACGCTTCCCTTCCGTGGCGTGAAAGGGACGACGGGAACGCAGGCCAGCTTCCTCGAGCTGTTCCAGGGAGATCACGAAAAGGTTCGCCGTCTCGACCAGCTCGTGACCGAGAAGATGTCTTTCCCGGCTCCACTGCCGGTGACCGGGCAGACGTACACGCGGAAGCTCGACGCGTTCGTGCTATCGGTCGTCGCGGGAATCGCCGCCAGCGCCGCCAAGTTCAGCGGTGACATTCGCATGCTCCAATCCTTCGGCGAGATGGAAGAGCCGTTCGAGGACGAGCAGGTGGGCTCGTCGGCGATGGCGTACAAGCGAAACCCCATGCGTGCGGAGCGGATCGCTTCCCTGGCCCGTTTCGTCAATTCGCTCGAGCCCAACGCGAATCAGACGCACGCCGCACAGTACTTTGAGCGGACCCTGGACGACAGCGCCAATCGCCGCCTCGTGATTCCTGAGATGTTTCTCGCTACCGACGCGATCCTTGTGCTGATGGCCAACATCACAAGCGGGCTCGAGGTCCATCCCGCTGTGATCGAGCGTCGCGTGGCAGCCGAGCTTCCCTTCATGGCGACGGAGCAGTTGATCGTCCGTGCCGTGCGCGCCGGAGGTGACAGGCAGGTCGCGCACGAGACGATCAGAAAGCACAGTCTCGCCGCCGCGCGAGCTCTCAAGGACGGCGCCGATTCCAACGATCTGTTGGAGCGGCTATCGAAGGACAGATCGTTCGGGGTAAAGCTCAAGGATCTCGAGGGCACGATCGACCCGAAGCGCTTCGTCGGTCGCGCGCCGGAGCAGGTCGACGATTTTCTCCGCGATGTGATCACGCCGCTCTTCGCCGGCGAAAGCGCCAGATCAGAGCGAGCGGAGGAGCTGCGAGTCTGATGCTGATGCAGGTGAGCGCACTTCCATTGACTCCGTTCCGTCGCGGAAAGGTGCGCGACGTATACGAGGTCGACGCGGACCGGCTCCTTATCGTAGCGACCGATCGTGTCAGCGCGTTCGACGTCGTGATGGGCGAAACCATCCCCAACAAGGGCGCAGTCCTGACGCAGATCACCGCCTGGTGGCTGCGGCGCCTCGAGGGCAAGGTCGACCACCACATGCTGTCGGCGAATACTTCCGAGATCATCCGTGAGGTGCCTCGGCTCCGCGATCACGAGCAGGAGCTCCAGGGTCGAGCGATGCTCAGCCGCCGCACGACCGTCTTCCCCATCGAGTGCGTCGTGCGCGGTTATCTCTCGGGCTCGGCGTGGAAGGAATACCGCGAGCGAGGAACTCTCGCCGGTGAGGCTCTGCCGAAGGGACTGCGCGAATCCGATCGTCTCGCCCCCCCCATCTTCAGTCCGGCGACCAAGGCCGACGAGGGTCACGACGAGAACATCACCATCGATCGCATGCGATCACTGATTGGTGAGCCAGCAACGACCGAGCTGCAGAAGCTTTCGCGCGACGTCTACGAAGCCGGCCGAGCAATCGCCGCCACGCGTGGGATCATCATCGCCGACACGAAATTCGAGTTTGGGCGCGCTCGGAGCACTGGGGGTGAGGGGGTCGAGAAGGTTATATTGGTGGATGAGGTGCTCACACCCGACAGCTCTCGCTTCTGGCCAGCCGACAGCTATGAGCCGGGACACGGACAGCCCAGCTTCGACAAGCAACCGCTCCGCGACTATCTGGAGGCGGAGAAGCGCGCTGGGCGATGGGATGGGAACTATCCACCGCCGCGGCTTCCGAAAGAGGTGATCGATGCCACGAGCGAGCGCTACCTCGACATCTACCGTCGCTTGACCGGACACTCACTCGACCCCAACGGCTCACATTGAACTTCGCGCGCGAAGGCCTGCTCTTCATTGCGATCGCCGCTGTCGTCGCCGCCAGCGCCTTCGGTTTCGCAATCAGCCGGCGCTCATGGGGACTTTGGCTCGCCGCGTTCTTTCTACTCCTTCTGGCGCTGTGGGTCGCCTACTTCTTCCGCGATCCCGAACGCGTCGGAGACCGTGGTGCCTCCCTGGTGGTTTCTCCGGCGGACGGAAAGCTGATCATGATCACGGAGGTCGACGAGCCGAGTTTCATCCAGGGCCGGGCGATCCGGCTGTCGATCTTCATGAACGTCTTCAACGTGCACGTGAACCGTTATCCGGTCGATGGCAGCATCAAATTCATCCATTACAACAAGGGCAAGTTCTTCAATGCCTCGGCGGAGAAGTCAAGTCTCGAGAACGAGCAGATGTCGGTTGGGATCGAGACGGGCGGGCATCGCGTTCTCGTGAGGCAGATCGCGGGACTAATCGCGCGTCGGATTGTCACCTATAGCAAGCTGGGCGAGGTGGTGAAGCAGGGGGACCGGATGGGAATCATACGGTTCGGCTCCCGCGTGGATGTCTTCCTTCCAACGGGTTCGACCCTACGAGTAAAGCTCGGCGATGTGACAACGGCCGGGGTGACAATTCTCGCGGAGCTGCCCAAATGATGGTCGCCCCCGACCACTCGAGACGGCACCTGAGGGGAGACACCGATCGGCCTCGCAATCGAGGCGTGATCATTCTTCCGAACGGATTCACTCTGATGAGTCTGTTCTTCGGAATGTTTGCGATCGTTGCCGCCTCACGGACCGAGTTCGATACCGCTGGACTGTACGTCGTGTTCGCCGGCATCTGCGACGCGCTCGACGGCAGGGTGGCACGCGCAACCGGAACCGGATCGCGCTTCGGATCGGAGCTAGACTCGCTCGTCGATGCCATAACGTTCGGACTCGCGCCGGCGATGATCATGTACTTCGCGGTCCTCAACCGCAGTGGCTGGGACTGGATCTTCGCGTTCCTCTTCACTGCCTGCGCGGTGATACGACTCGCGCGCTTCAATGTTGAGCAAGCGGGACGCGCGAAAAAATATTTCCATGGTCTTCCCAGTCCCGCGGCGGGGATGACGCTCGCGACGTACTACTGGTTCAGTCAGACGCCGCTGTACAACGAGACGATCCTGGGCGATCTCAATTGGACGACGGGACTGCGCGGATTGATGCTGCTGCTGTCGTTCCTCATGATCAGCAACGTGTCGTATCCGGCGGTTCCCACGATCGGATTCAGAAAGATCAGCGAGATACTCGGGACGTTGGTAGTCATCGCGACGTTCATCGGCGTGTTGTTCCTGAGGAAGGAGTTCTATTTCCCGGCGCTCGTCTGCTACGTGTTGTACGGACTCGCGAAGACGGTGATATTCGGACTTCTTGACAGGCGTCCGCGCGGAGACTCGCCCGTCATCGACGACGATGACGAGCCTCTCCTGCTCACCGCCGCCGGTGTGATAGATACGGGCGAAGCCGCCCGGCAACGGTCGCACCGCAGGAAAAGGAGACGTCGTCCGCCCGGCCCCGGCGAGCCGCCCCGCTCCGGACCGGGCAATTTCTCGCCGCCCGGCCCGAGTGGAGGTCAGCCCTGATGGCGAAGTTCCGCATTGCAGTTCACATAACTCCGCGCAAAGGCCTGCTCGATCCACAGGGGAACGCAGTGAAAGACGCGCTGCACACCCTTGGATTCAAAGCAGTCAAAGATGTTCACGTCGGGAGGTACATCATTGTCGAGACCGACGCGTACGACGCGATCGCCGCTGAAGAAACGGTCACCGAGATGTGCCGCAAGCTCCTGGCGAATCCAGTGACGGAAGATTTCGACATCGAATCGGCAGTCCACTCATGAAATTCGGCATCGTTACTTTCCCTGGCTCCAACTGCGATTACGACGCGTTCCATGCCGTCACTGACATTCTCGGCGAGGAAGCGACGTATCTCTGGCACAAAGATCACGACCTTCAGGGGTCGGATGTGATCATACTGCCGGGCGGCTTCAGCTACGGAGACTATCTCCGCGCCGGCGCGATCGCCCGCTTCAGCCCGATAATGCAGGAAGTGGCAGCGCACGCCCAAGCTGGCGGTCCCGTCCTCGGCATCTGTAACGGCTTCCAGATCGCTTGCGAGGCTGGTTTGCTTCCCGGCGCGTTGATGCGGAACGCGCATCTTCAATTCGTTTCGGCCGAGGTCCGGATCCGCGTCGAGAACGCCGACACGATGTTCACGAACCTCTACGATCGCGGGGAAATTCTTCGGATGCCGGTGGCCCACGGAGACGGCCGTTACGTAGCGCCAGCAGGGGTTTTGGAAGAGCTCGAAGCCGAGGGACGCGTTATCTTCAGATATGCGGACGCCACCGGCACGATCAGCGCGGACGCCAACCCAAATGGCTCCGAGCGCAACATCGCGGGAATCATCAGCGAAGGGGGCAACGTGCTCGGCCTGATGCCGCACCCGGAGCGGGCATGCAGTCCCCTGCTCGGGTCCACTGACGGTGTGCGGCTGCTCGAGTCGATCCTCACCAGAGTGGCCGCCTGATATGCCCGAAGTGAAGCCTCGTCCCGGCGATCCGGTCATTACTCCCGCGCTCGTCGCGGAGCACGGCCTGACGAAGCAGGAATTCGAGAGGCTGGTGGCGATGCTCGGTCGCGCGCCGACCTTCACCGAGCTGGGAATCGTGAGCGCGCTCTGGAGCGAGCACTGCTCCTACAAGCACTCGCGCCCAACTCTCAAGACGCTCCCGACCACCGCATCCTACGTGCTGCAGGGTCCCGGCGAAAACGCCGGCGTGATTTCGATCGGCGATGGTCTCGCGGTGGCGTTCAAGATCGAGTCGCACAACCATCCTTCCGCGGTCGAGCCGTATCAGGGAGCCGCCACAGGAGTTGGCGGAATTCTACGCGACGTCTTCACGATGGGGGCGCGCCCGATCGCGATGCTCAACTCGCTCCGGTTTGGCTCGCTCGACGATTCGCGGGTGCGGTATCTCTTCTCCGGAGTCGTGAAGGGAATTGGCGACTA
>DASWGL010000301.1:0-3116 GCA_036393735.1 Gemmatimonadaceae bacterium
ATTAACGTCCAGCCGAGGTGCGCGTCTACTCTACAGCACGCGGTGAGGGGGAACATGCGTATCACAAAACTGTTCGGAATCATTGCGGCGACGCTCGTCAGCATCGCGCCCGTTGGCGTCTCCGCGCAGAAATCCGGTGCGAAGAGTCCGGCGAAAACCGTTATAGCGCGCTCCGATGTTCGCGAGCTTCCCGCGGATCAACAGATAATCCAGGCACTGAATCGCCTCACGTTCGGCGCGAAACCAGGCGATATCCTCAAGGTGCGCGAGATTGGTCTCGACAACTGGATCGATCAGCAACTGCATCCAGAGAAGGTCAATGATGACGCGATGAATGTGTTTGTCGCGAATTACTCGGCGCTCAATCAGAATCAGAACGACTTGCTGGCACAGTACGCCGACCAGCAGCGCGCGAGGCAGCAGGTGCGTCGGGAGAGAGCGGACTCTACGCGCGCGATGACGGCCGCCGACAGCGTCGCGCTCCGCCAGCAGCTTCAGGGACAATTCAATCTCACCCGACAGGTAGTGACGCAGCTTCAGTCGTCACGCGTCGCACGCGCGGTTGCAAGCGAGCGGCAGCTCCAGGAAGTGATGACGGATTTCTGGGAGAATCACTTCAACATCTACGCGCAGAAGGGCGGTCCTGAGCCGTACTACCTGTCGGACTTCGATCAGAACGTCATCCGTCCGCGCGCGCTCGGGAAATTCCGCGACCTGCTCGAAGCGGTGTCGCAGAGCCCGGCGATGCTCTTCTATCTCGACAACGCGCAAAGCATGGCCGACAGCAATCGCCCCACGCTCCCCCCACCGAACCAGGTGCCGCGTGTTCGCGTCGTTCCGTTCGGCAGAGTCGGACTGGGCGCAATCATGGGAACCATGCGCGCGCAGCAGCAACAGGAACGACAACAACAACAGCAACAGCAGCAGAAGCGAAAGCGCCCAGGCTTAAACGAGAATTACGGCCGCGAGCTGCTCGAGCTGCACACGCTCGGAGTCGACGGTGGATACACACAGCAGGACGTGATCAACGTCGCGCGGGCTTTCACCGGCTGGACGATCAAACCTCCTGCACAGGGTGGCGGCTTTATCTTCCGTCCCCAGGTGCACGATGCGGGCGAGAAGCTAGTGCTCGGCCACAAGCTCGCCGCGGGTCGCGGAATGGAAGACGCGGAAGACGTGCTCGACATTCTGGCGAAGAGCCCGGCGACCGCGCACTTCATCTCGTTCAAGCTGGCGCGCCGTTTCGTGAGCGATTCTCCATCTAAGGCGTTGGTCGATCACGCCGCCCAGGTCTATCTCAGGACTGACGGAGATATCCGCGAGGTTCTGCGCTCGATCATTACTTCGCCCGAGTTCTTCTCGCAGCAGGCATTTCGCAGCAAGGTGAAATCGCCGTTCGAGGTAGTAGTGAGCGCGCTGCGCGCGCTGAATGCCGCGCCCGATGCAACGCCGCGCACCGCGCAGGTTATCGCGTACCTCGGAGAGCCGATCTACGGACATCAGGCGCCAAACGGCTGGCCTGAGACCGGCGAATCGTGGATGAACACTGGTGCGATTTTGAACCGTATCAACTTCGGCATAGCGGCGGCCGCGGGACGTCTTCCAGGCGTCGATATCCGCGCGCTGCCAGCCCTCGATACGATCGGCTCCGCGCCGCGCGACAAGCAGGTCGACGCCGTGGTCGCGACGATACTGAATGGAATGGTGTCACCCGATACGCGCGCAGTGCTCGTCTCAGGCGAGCACCCCATGCTTGCGAATGGCGCCGGCGCGAATGGAATACAGAACATGGCACCGGCTGAAACGCCGGCCGACAATGAAATGTCGGGAGCAGCGATGGCTGATGGAGCCAACGGTCAGAACTCTCCTCGCGCTCGACCCAATCAGAAGCAAGGCGGACAGCGCGCCGCACTGCAGGGACGTGGATTTGGAAACATCCCGCAGCTCACCGGAGTCTCGCAGATCGTGGGACTCGCGCTGGGCTCGCCGGAATTCCAGCGGCACTAGGAGAGAACATGCAACGCAGAGCTTTCGTGAAGTCGGGCGCGTTGGCGCTCGTGACAATCGGATTGAGCCCGAGCTTTCTCCGGCGCACCGCGTTTGGGATGGAGCTACGCAACGTTCCAAAGGGTAAGGTATTAATCTGTCTTTTCCAGCGCGGAGCGGCGGACGCTCTCAACATCGTCGTGCCCCACGGCGAGCGAGCGTACTACGCGATGCGTCCCTCGATTGCGATTCCACAGCCCGCAAGCAACGCGATTGGTGGGGCGATTGATCTCGACGGTTTCTTCGGACTCCACCCCGCGCTCGCACCGCTCAAGCCACTCTACGATCGGAGATTGCTCGCGCCAATTCACGCAGTCGGAAGTCCGAGCACCACCCGCTCGCACTTCGACGCGCAGGATTACATGGAGACCGGAACTCCCGATAACAAGGGAACTGCTGATGGCTGGCTGAATCGTTATCTCGCGGTGAAGGGAACGTGCGACGAATGCAATCTCGCGAAGAACCCCTTCCGTGCGGTCTCGATGACACCCCAGACGCCGCGGATTCTCGAAGGACCAAGCGCTACTGTCGCGATGAACAGCCTCGACGAATTCAGCGTCCGCGCCACCGGCAACTCGGCGGAACGGCTCGAAGCGTTGTACCGCACGGGCTCTGCCGATCTCGTCCACGGGACCGGCGCCGAGATGTTTGACGCGGTCAAGATGCTCCGTTCGGCGAATCCACAGAAATATTTGCCGCAGAACAACGCCGACTATCCGAGATCGCAGTTCGGGCAACGGCTGCTCCAGATCGCGCAGCTGGTCAAGGCCAGCGTCGGTCTCGAGATCGCGTTCGCCGACGTAGGCGGCTGGGACACGCACGTGAACCAAGGATCGTCGACTGGCCAGCTGGCTCAGCGGCTCGACGATTTCTCAAAATCGATTGCCGCCCTCGTCACCGACCTCGGCGACAGGATGGACGACGTCGTGATTCTCACGATGTCCGAGTTCGGCCGCATGGCCCGCGAGAACGGCAATCGCGGCACTGATCACGGTCACGCCGGTGCGCTGTTCGTGATCGGCGGCGAAGTGAAGGGGGGAAAGGTTTACGGAAAGTGGCCGGGCCTCGCG
>DASWGL010000302.1:0-3450 GCA_036393735.1 Gemmatimonadaceae bacterium
TGGAGTGCGAGTCTAATGATCCAGGACGCCAAAGCCACGACACCACCTGCACGTCCTGCTTCGTCGCGGGAGTCGGATTCTGAGTCGTGGCTGGCGGTGTCGTGGCTTTGGCGTCCTGGATCATTAGACTCGCACTCCAGATCGTTGTCGTCATAAGTAGCTCACCTGATTCAGTGGCGGTCCTTCCCGCCTCGCTGGAATTTAAGCACTAAGGGCACGCCGCGCGTGAGATTGCTGCTCACCGAGGCAGGGAATTCCGTATTACCTTAGTTCCGGAACCGTCCCGGTCCTTGCGACGGATCGATTTTCCAACCCAAAGCCAATCCAATGCGAGCCCACCCCGTCCTTCCCGCTCTCGCCGGTGCCTTGCTTTGCGCCGGAAGCCTTTCCGCACAACTCTCCACTCCACTCGATTCCGCCACGCTCGCCGGCTTCCGCTGGCGGTCGATCGGTCCTGCCAACATGGGCGGACGCGTAACCGATGTCGAAGGCGTTCCTGGAAACCCGAAAGTCTTTTACGTCGCTACTGCTACGGGAGGGATCTGGAAGACCATCAATGCCGGGACGATGTTCTTCCCGCTCTTCGACAAGGAGAGAGTCATCTCGATGGGAGACATCGCCCTCGCTCCATCGGACCCCAACATCATCTACGCTGGCACGGGTGAGGAGGATTCGCGCAACTCCATCTCGCCCGGCGGTGGTGTTTACAAATCGACTGATGGCGGCCGTACGTGGAAGCTCATGGGCCTCGAAGCGACGCAGCAGATCGGGCGCATCGTCGTCGACCCGACCGACCCGAACATCGTTTACGTAGCGGCACTGGGGCACGCGTGGAATTCGAATCCGGAGCGCGGACTCTACAAATCCACCGACGGCGGCACGACCTGGCACCTGGCGAAATTCGTCAGCGACAAGGCGGGCTTCGTCGATCTGACGATGGATCCTAAGGATCACAACACGCTCTACGCGTCGAGCTGGGAAAGAGTGAGAGGGCCGTACTTCCTGAAGAGCGGCGGACCGGGCAGTGGTCTCTGGAAGTCGACCGACGCCGGCGCAACGTGGAGGGAGATCAAAGGTGGCGGCTTTCCTGAGACTACGAAGGGACGTATTGGAATTGCTGTCTCCCCGTCGAATCCGCAAATCGTTTACACCTGGGTAGAGGCGGATACACTTCCTCACGCGCTCGCACGCGGAGAGAAACCGGACACGAGTAAGCGCCAGAAAACCAATAGCGGCATCTATCGTTCCGCTGATGGTGGCGCGACCTGGACGCTGACGTATCGGAACGAGCCGCCAGGCCAGGGCGGCGGCGGGCTCGGCGATGCGCGGCCGTTCTACTACTCGCAGATTCGCGTCGATCCCAGCAACCCGGATCGCATCTACTGGATGTCGTCGGTGTTCCGCATCTCGGAGGACGGGGGGAAGACCTACCGCCGCGGCGCGCTGGGCGTTCACACCGACTGGCATGGCATGTGGATCGACCCGAGTGATCCAGATCATTACATCCTCGGCGATGACGGCGGCATCGCGGTCACCTACGATCGCGGCGGCACCTACGACTTCATCAACACATTCCCGATCGGTCAGTTCTACGCCGTGAGCTACGGGATGGAGAAGCCATACAAAGTGTGCGGCGGCCTCCAGGACAACGGATCGTGGTGCGGCCCCTCGCGCGCGAAAAACCGCGTCGGAATCACCAACAACGATTGGTACAATGTCGGCGGCGGGGACGGCTTCTACACCGCCGTCGATCCTGATGACGGGAACATTGTTTACAGCGAATCACAGGGCGGCAACGCTTCGCGCCTCAACATTGGGCAGAACACGCGCGCGATAATCATGCGTGGTGGCGGACGCGACCGGGCGAGCATCTTCGAGGACTCCGTGATCATCGCCCGTGGAGACACCACGAGGCCGGAAACGCCGCAGACCGCCCGCGTGCTTGCTGAGATTCACGCGCGCGCGGCGGCAGATTCCGCGCGCGGATATCGCTTCAACTGGTCGACCCCGTTTTTCCTCTCGCCACATTCGGCAACTACCATCTACATGGGTGGCAACCGCCTGCTCAGATCGACCGACCGGGGCGACCACTTCTATCCGATCTCTCCGGACCTCTCGACCAGGGATTCGGCTCGCATCATCATGAGCACGAGGCTCACCGGCGGAATCACACGCGACAACTCCGGAGCCGAGACCCACGGCACCATCACGACGGTGGCGGAGTCGCCGATCCGGCCGGGAATTCTCTGGGTCGGCACCGATGACGGCAACGTCTGGCTCACTACCAACGATGGTGGACAGTGGACTGATCTTACGACCCGCTTTCCGGGATTGCCGAAGAAGACATGGGTGAATCGCGTCGAGCCTTCGCACTTCGATACGGCGACCGTCTATGTGGCGTTCGACAATCATCGCGAGAACGATTTCCACCCGTATCTGTACGTGTCGAACGATTTCGGCAGAACGTTCCATTCGATCACCAGCAACCTGCCCAGCGGGAGCGCCGACTTCGTTCATGTCGTTCGCGAGGATCCGGTCAATCGCGATCTGTTGTTCGTCGGAACTGATCTCGGTGCCTACGTGTCGACTGATCGCGGAGCGAGCTGGCAGCGCTTCATGACTGGCTTGCCAACAGTTCCAGTGCACGATCTCAAGATCCATCCGCGCGACTGTGAGCTGATCGCGGCGACCCACGGCCGATCGATCTGGATCGTCGACATTGCGCCGCTCGAGGAGATGAACAATGGCGTGATGGCTCGCGCGACGAATTTCTTCACGCCCAAGACGGCGTACGAGTACTCGCAGGCCAACACCCAGAACTTCACCGGCAACAAAGTCTTCCTTGCGTCGAATCCGCCGTACGGGGCAGAGCTTGTATACCGACTGACATCGGGAACTTCACGAGACACTACCAGAATCGTGGTCACCAACATCAAGGGAGACACCGTCAAAACTCTTACGGGTCCTGGAGGCGTCGGTTTGCACCGAGCCACATGGGATTTGCGCGGACGGCCGCGACCTCTCGGACCGGCCGCCCTGCGCGACAGCATCAACGCGGCGCGCGCCAGACGCCAGCGTGAAGATTCTGTGCGCGCTGCCCGTGGCGCCGATACGACCGCCGCCAGTCGAGTTCCGTCCGGGGACACTGCTGCGCTCACCGCGGCTCGTGACAGCATGGCCGCGCTGCGCGCACGTGGCGACACTGCCGGCTTGCGCGCGTTTCGAGAGCGGACGCTGGCGCGTGGGGGTGGCGGTCGCAGGGGCCAGGGTGGATTCGCTGGCGGCACGCCTGGCGAAATAAACCTGCGTCCCGCCGAAGGACCAATCGGCGGTGCTGCTCCTGCTGGGGGCGGTGAAGGCGGGGGCGGATTCTTTGGCGGTGGCCGCGCCGGAAATCTCGTTGACGCGGGCGACTACCTCGTGAGCATCAATGCCGGAGGACAAATCATG
>DASWGL010000303.1:0-5134 GCA_036393735.1 Gemmatimonadaceae bacterium
CGCGAAGTACACGCCGGGCGTCAACACGCAGGCAGCGATCAGCGCCATCACCGCCACCAGCGACTCGGTGAGCATCCCGCCGTAGCCGACCATCCGCGCGTCGGCCTCGTTCGCCAGCAGCTTGGGCGTCGTTCCCGACGCGATGAGCGAATGAAAGCCGCTGATAGCGCCGCACGCGATCGTGATAAAGGCGAACGGGAAAATCTTCCCGGCGAAGACCGGCCCCGTGCCATCAGTGAACTGCGTCAGCGCGGGCATCTGCAAAGGAGGAAGCACGATCACGATCCCGAGCGCCAGCGCCAGCACGACGCCGATCTTTACGAAA
The DNA here is from genome assembly GCA_036393735.1 of Gemmatimonadaceae bacterium. Taxonomy (GTDB): domain Bacteria; phylum Gemmatimonadota; class Gemmatimonadetes; order Gemmatimonadales; family Gemmatimonadaceae; genus UBA4720. The sequence continues at coordinate 326 of DASWGL010000303.1, forward strand.
GCGGACAGATAGTCACGCGGGGCGAGCAGCAGCCACACCGGAAGCACGGACGCAAAGAAGCTGTACGCCATTATGAGCAAAGCGAGCGTCTTTCCGGTGAGGGTGAACGTCGGCGCGAGCGCGGGATTTGACGCGACCCATCTACCCGCGAGCAGCGCCACGAACAGGAGCACGAGTCCGATCGCGCTTGCCTCCAGTACGGCGTGCGGTCGAACCCAACGCAGGTAGACGCCCATGATCAACGCCGTCGGGATCGTGAGTCCGATCGTCACGACGCCCCACGGACTTGACTTGAGAGCATTCACGACGACCAATGCAAGCACCGCGATCAGCACGATCATGATGCCGAGCACCGCGACGAGCGCCGTGTAGCCGGCGATGGGACCGATCTCTTCCTTCGCCATCTGGCCCAGCGACTTGCCGTCGCGCCTAACCGATGCGCAAAGGATCACGAAGTCCTGGACCGCCCCGCCGAGGGCGACGCCGATGATTATCCAGAGCGCGCCGGGAAGAAATCCGAATTGCGCCGCGAGCGTCGGTCCAACGAGGGGACCGGGTCCGGCGATCGCCGCGAAATGGTGGCCAAAAACGATCCAGCGATTGGTCGGCGTGAAGTCGCGTCCATCGTTGAGGCGGACTGCGGGTGTGGGGCGCGTGGGATCGAGCGCGAAGATCCTGCTCGCGATGAATTTGCTGTAGAAGCGGTACGATACGGCGTAGGTGCACAGCGCCGCAACCAGCAGCCACGCGGCGCTGACCGGTTCTCCGCGCGACAACGCCAGCCACGCGAAGCTCGCGGCGCCAAACGCCGAGACGAAGGACCAGATGATGATGCCGCGGAGTCGTCGCATCAGAGCGCTGTCCACATATGCGATGAAATTGAGTATGCGTTAACTTTCCCCGCAATCCAAACCACACCCGTTGCGAGCCATTTTTCTCATAGCTGTCGCCACGCTTTCCATTGCGTGCGCCTCCAAACCTCCCGATCCCGAAGCTTCTCCGGTGCAGCTGCGTCCGCTCGAGCGGATGGCGGGGCAGGAGATCCTGGTTTTCCCCGTTCAGTTTCTCTCCGGCACCGACTCCCTCGGGTGGCAGCAGCAGATACCGAATCGCGCCGCGTTTCTCGCCGGTCTCGACGACCAGATCGAGGCCACAATGGTCGCCCGGGGACTTGGCCGGTCGTGGACGTTCGGTCGCGAGGTGGAGCGCGCCTCAAAGATGAACAGCATCCTGATGACTGACGCCCGCTCCCTCTCCGCCGAATGGCTGCGTGGACGTGTTCTCCCCGAAACGTCGGTGCGCGATCCGCTGGCATCGCAGGTACGTGGACTCGTCGGCTTGAAGGGATCACGCTACGCCCTGCTCCCCGTCGAGCTTCGATTCGAGAACCGTGGCGTTGGTACGGGCGTTGCGATTTTGCGGGTCGTGATGATCGATTCCCGTATGGCTCTGATCCGCTGGGTGCGCGAGATCGAGAGCGATCCAATGAAGACGCTTTCGCCCGCGCTCACCGCCAGCGTCGCGACGCATTTCGCCGATCTCGTCGTCGCGCCCTGACTCTCGGCACCCGGGAGGCGGATGACATGACGACTGTCTTCCACGTCTCCGATCTGCATTTCGGCTGGCCGGCTGTTCCCGAGCAGATCGATGCGATCGAGCAGATCATCCAGGAGTCGAAGTTCGACGTGGTGGCGATATCGGGCGATCTCACCCAGCGGGCGAGATCAGGGGAGTTTCAGAGAGCTGCAGCCTTCATCCGCGACGCGAGAAAGGTGAGCCGCGTGATAGCCGTTCCCGGGAACCACGACGTCAAGTGGTGGCGCGCGCCACTCGGCTTCGGCGACAAGTCGAAGGTCTACGAGAACTACCGCCGGTTCATCGACAGGAATCTGGAGCCGGTGCTCCACGTTCCGGGCGCGACGTTCGTCGGGATCAACACCGCGCACGGCGTCACGCGCCGCACCTTGACGTGGAACCTCCGCGACATCTCTATCATCGGCGACATCCACAAGCACCAGCTCGACCAGGCTAGCGACCTCTTTGCCAAAGCACCTTCGCGGGACGCTCGCGTGATCGTGATGCACCACAACCCGGTGCGGGGAGAGCTCTCGCAGCGACACGGGCTCAAGAATACGCAGAAGATTCTCGGGGCTTTCGCCGAGATGGGCGTCGATTTAGTGTGTTGTGGTCACGATCACCAGGAATCCGTGCACTACATCGAGCACACGAGAAAGGGCACGGTCATCTCAACGGCTGGCACAGTGTCGAACAGATCACGCGGAGGGCGGCCTTCTTCGGTCAACGTCGTAGACATCGTGCGCGAAACGATCGACGTCACAACGCACGTGTGGTCGAAGGAGCAGCGCACTTTCGTGAAGGGTCCGCACAAGCGCTTCAAGCGGTCGGCATATGTGGCGGCTGAGTAATCGCGCCCAGCTCTCGCTGGAGCTCGATGAGGCGCCTCCGAAGGACGCCGAGGAGCTGCGAGCGCGGCTGATGCGCCTCGGGCTTGGCGCGCATTACCGCGTGAGGCTCACGACGAATCGAACGGTCGTCGTCAGCTACAGCGGCGGCGAGCTTCGGATCCACAACAGCTTCCTCGGCGCCAACGAAGAGGTGTGGAGAGCCGTCATCGTCTTCGTGCACGGCCGGACGCGTGGCGTGCGGAACGAGGCGCGTCGAAAGATTCTCCAGTTCCCGGTGCCGAGGTCGAGTTCCGCGCCGCGCCGGAAGCGCTCACCGGAGCGCACAAACCCCGCCGACCTGCCGTTCATTCGGGAGCTCTCGCGCTGGCATGCAGCCTACAACGATGAGCGATTCGGCGGAGCGCTGCGAACGATTCCCATTCGCATCTCGCGGCGGATGAAGAGCAGGCTGGGGCACTATTCTCCGGCCGGCCAGGGTTGTGAGCCGGAGATCGTTATCAGCAGGCGCCATATTCGCCGCGATGGGTGGGGGGAGGCGCTGCACACGCTGCTGCACGAGATGGTGCATCAGTGGCAGGACGAGCAGAGACTGGTCGTCGATCACGGATCGAGTTTCCGGGCGAAGGCGAGGGCGGTGGGGATAACGCCTCTCGCGTGTAGGGCGGTCGCTTAGGTCAAACGCAACTGAACGGGTGCCACCTGTCAGTAGCGCAGATGCCAGTGTCCAGTTCACAACGTCGGGACGTCCCTAACCGCCATCCGTCGCACAGGCAGCGGATTCAGTCGCCGTCACGCCATTGAAGAAAGTCGGGGCGTAGTGAACTGGTGACCGGAAGCTACGCTACTGACGTCGGGCACCCGTTCAGTTTGCAGTCGACGTCTGGCACCCGTTCAGTTTGCAGTTGCCGCCTCGCACCAGTTCAGTTGCAGTTAACTTTCCCAAATGAGCGATTTCTACAACATCGACAGTGTGCTTTCAGAAGAGGAGCGCGCCGTTCGCGACACGATTCGCGCGTTTGTCGATGAGAAGGTTCTGCCCATCATCGGCGACTGCTACATAGAAGGAAGATTCCCGAAGGAGCTGGTGCCGGAGATGGCGCAGCTCGGAATGTTCGGCGCCAATTTGCCCGACGAGTACGGGTGCGCCGGCCTCAACAACGTTGCGTACGGTCTGATCATGCACGAGCTTGAGCGCGGCGACTCAGGCGTGCGCTCGTTTGCTTCCGTGCAAGGCGCGTTGGTGATGTATCCGGTCTACGCTTTCGGTACGGAGGAGCAGAAGCGTCACTATCTCCCGAAAATGGCCAGCGGCGAGATAATTGGATGCTTCGGATTGACCGAGCCCGACTACGGGTCGAATCCGTCGGGCATGATCACCCGCGCGCTCGTGCAGAAAGACGGAAGCTGGGTCATCAACGGCGCGAAGATGTGGATCACGAACGGATCCACGGCGCAGGTGGCGATCATCTGGGCCAAGACGGGAGACGACAAGAGCGACAAGTCGATCCGCGGGTTCATTGTTCCAACAGACGCCCCGGGATTCACGGCCAAGGATCAGAAGGGGAAGCTCTCGCTCCGCGCCTCGGATACGAGCGAGCTCGTGCTACAGGACGTGAGGGTGCCCGGGACGGCGCTGCTGCCCAAGACCGGCGGCATCAAGAGTCCCCTCATGTGCCTGACCCAGGCTCGTTATGGCATCGCGTGGGGAGCGATGGGAGCGGCGCAGGCGTGCTACGAGGAAGCACTCGCTTATGCCGGCAACAGAGTGATGTTCGGAAAACCAATTGCGGGATTCCAGCTGCAGCAGCAGCGGCTGGCTGAAATGCTCACCGAGCTCGTAAAAGGCGAGCTCCTCTGCGTTCATCTCGGGCGACTGAAAGACGCCGGCACGTTCACACCGCAGCAGGTGTCACTGGCCAAGCGCAACAACGTGAGCGCGGCGACTGATATCGCGCGCGAGGCGCGTCGGCTTCTCGGCGCCAACGGTATTCTGGCCGAGTACTCGTCGATGCGCCACATGGCAAATTTGGAGAGCGTGTACACCTACGAAGGTACGCACGACATCCACACGCTCATTCTTGGGCAGGCGGTTACGGGAATCAACGCCTTCGAATGATGGCTCGGCGGTCGATGGGATCGCTTCATCGAATTGATGAACGCCACCTTCCCGAGATCGAGAGCATCTGACGACGTTCTGACGGAGGCTTGTTAGCCTTGCTCGACAGCTGTCGAAGCGGAGCGAAGGGGTCCGGACGTGAGAGGCGTCCGGACCCTCGCTGTTAGAGCGGGCTGCCTGTTCCATGTATCTTTATGTGAAATCATTCACATGGAGATTCCGCGGTGAAGATTGCCGTGTGCGTCAAGCGGGTGCCCGACATGGACG
>DASWGL010000304.1:0-3325 GCA_036393735.1 Gemmatimonadaceae bacterium
CGCTGTTGGTGGTGCGAGCGCTGCTGGTGGTGCGAGCGCTTCAGCGTCAATTAGCGCTCAGCCGATCGAGGTGCGCGCCCGCGGCTGGTACAATCCGGATCTCAACTACCGCGACTACATGGTGCCGGGGATCTTAGTTCAGCTCGTAACGGTGGTGGGCACGCTGATGACGGCGATGAACATCGTTCGCGAGAAAGAGCTGGGGACGCTCGATCAGCTGAGCGTGACGCCACTCTCCCAGAGCGCATTCATGGCGGCGAAGCTGATTCCGTTCTGGATCATCGCACTCATCGAGCTATCGCTCGGCTTGGTGGTCGCGCGCTTCGTCTTCCACATCCCGATGGTGGGCAGCATTCCCCTCGTATTCGCTGCCGCGGCGATCTATCTGTTCGCGGCCCTCGGCATCGGGCTTTTCATCTCGACGCTCGTAGAGACACAGCAGCAGGCGATGTTCGTGACGTTCTTCATCGTCATGATTTATCTGCTGATGAGCGGATTGTTCACGCCGGTCCGGTCGATGCCGACTTGGGCGCAGTGGATGGCGCAGGTCAATCCGATGAAGCACTTCATCGAGATCACGCGCGCGGTGCTCCTCAAGGGGGCGACGGCTCGGGATATTCTGCAGCCGATCGGGATTTTGGCCCTTTTCGGGATCGTAGTTCTCACGCTGGCGGTTAGGCAGTACGGGAAAAGGATTGGGTAACTGGCGATTGAACTACAACTGCAACTAAACGGGTGCGAGCGGTCAGTGGCGCAGTTGCAAGCTATTAGTTCACGACGCCCCGACTTGCCTCTGCGGCATTGTGGGGACAGGCAGTTGCTTGTGCTCTGATCCCACGCGAGATAAGTCGGGGCGTAGTGAACTACCGAACTGGCATCGATGCCACTGACGTCTGGCACCGTTCAGTTGCAGTTGCAGTGTCCTTTGACATTTCCCCGCCTGCCTTTGACATTGCTTCGTGCCCTCCGACCCGGCGAAGCTCGTCCCCATCACCAACGCGCGGCAGATCCGCATCGGCGACAGCGACGCTGCGTGCCCGAGCGGTCTCCCCAAGGGCGACGACCTCAAGAAAGCCGCTAAGCACGAGAGCAAGAGAATCAGGAAACTGCAGTCCGCGTTGTACGCGGATGGACGGTACGCCCTTCTCGTCGTCCTCCAGGGCCGCGATGCGTCGGGCAAGGACGGGACGGTCAAGAAGGTTTTTCGCAGCGTCAATCCGATGGGGTGCGAGGTCACCAGCTTCAAGGTCCCGAGCGACATTGAGCTTCAGCACGACTTCCTTTGGCGCATCCATCAGCGTGTTCCTGCTCGGCGGATGATCGGGATCTTCAATCGCTCACATTATGAGGATGTGATCGTGCCGCCCGTGCACAAGCTCGTGCCCAACAAAGTCTTGTCGGAGCGGTTCAATCACATCAACGACTTCGAGAAGTCGCTGGTTGAGAACTCGGTCGTGATCCTGAAGTTCTTCCTGCACGTCTCGCGCGACGAGCAGAAGAAGCGACTCATCGACAGACTTAGCGACAGAAAAAAGAACTGGAAATTCCGCGCGGGCGACCTCGACGACCGCGCTTTGTGGACCGACTACACGAAGGCGTTCCGCGACGCTATAGCCAACTGCAGCACCAGCTGGGCACCGTGGTACATCGTGCCGGCGGACGACGAGGACGCCCGCGACCTTCTCGTCGCGCGAAAGATCGCCGACACGCTCGACGCACTCGATCTTCGCTATCCCCGTCTCGATCCGAAGCTCAAAGGGATCAGGATCGAGTAGGGTAGCCGCTAGCCCGTGTTTCTCAGACCCTGGGCGATTCCGCTCAACGTGGTCGCGAGAGCGTCGTCTATGGCTTCCCTTTCACGGTCGTTCTTCGCCACGCCTGTGCGCTTTCTTCGCAGCAGCGATATCTGGAGAAGAGAAAGCGGATCGACATAGGGATTTCTGAGCGCGATCGCCGACTGCAGCACCGGGGCGTCGTCGAGCAGCTGGCGGTGCCCCCGAATGAGAAGCAGCGCCTCGATCGCCTGCTGATATTCGCGAATCAGCGCTTCGAGCAGCTTTAGATCGCCGCCCAGGTGTCGGACGTACGCGCGCGCAATCTCGACATCGGTCTTGGCGCAAACCATCTCCGCCTTCCCCAGCAGGTCGTCCACGAACGGCCAGCTCTCCGCCATTCGCTGCAGCCGGCGCAAACCGGCACGCGTAGAGACCTCCTCGCCGAGCGCGGTTCCAACACCGAGCCAACCGGTGAGCATGAGACGGATCTGCGTCCAGCCAAAGCCCCACGGAATCGCGCGAATGCCTTCGATTCCCGTCTTTGCGCCCGGACGGTACGCGGGGCGCGAGCCAAATCGCGCGTTCGCCAGCTCGTCGATCGGCGTGGCCATGCGAAAGAGCTGAAACAGCGCGTCGTCGTCGTAAACGAGCTTGTGATAGACATCCCGCGAGCGCGTCGAGACGCGATCCATTACCTCCCGAAAATCTTCGACCTCCTTGACGCCCACCTTTTTTCGCCAGTCGCTGAACTCATGCAGCAGCACTCCCGCTGCCGTTACCTCCAGCGTACGCTCGGCCACCGGCAGCAGACCGAACTGCTGCGAGATGATCTCGCCCTGCTCGGTGATCTTGATGCGACCTTTTGTCGTTCCGGGAGGCAGTGCGGCGAGAGCGCGATAGACCGGTGAGCCGCCGCCGCGGCCGACACTTCCGCCCCTGCCGTGGAAGAGACGAAGCTCCACTCCCGCGTCATCGAACACTTCGGCCAGAGATTCCTGGGCGCGATACAGTCCCCAGGACGACGCGATCATCCCGGCATCCTTCCCCGAATCGGAATAGCCGATCATTACCTCCTGCTTGCGTCCCCGCGCTTCGAGCTGCCGGGAATAAACGGGATCGTCGAACAGCGACCGCATGACCTCCGGCGCGCGCTCGAGATCGTCGATGGTCTCGAACAGTGGCACTACGTCGAGTCGCGACACGGGCTTCCTGGCAGTGAGGTCCAGCAGTCCCACTTCGCGGGCGAGCAACATCACCCTTAACAGGTCGTCGGCGGACCGCGTCATCGAAACGATGTAGGTGCAAGCAGCCGGCTCGCCCGCTTCGTCCTGGATCGTGCGGATGGCTCCCAGCGTATCCACGGCCTGGCGTGTCGCGTCGGAGATCTTCCGATTCTTGTTGAGAATCGGCTTTCTCGAGAGGAGCGCCGCGCGAAGTGCCTCTCCGTCCGCATCACCACTTTTCGGCGACATAATCTCGCGGCCCGCCGCGGCATGAACGTCGGAATGATCCCGCACATCCATCATGAAGCCGTGAAAGCCGTGCGCGCG
>DASWGL010000305.1:0-7633 GCA_036393735.1 Gemmatimonadaceae bacterium
GAGATCGTTTTGAGAGAGATAGTCGCGGTACGTGTCCGTTGTGATGACGAATCCTGGCGGAACAGAAAAACCGGCGCCGACGAGCCGGGCGAGGTTCGCCCCCTTGCCGCCGCCCGCCTCGAGCGAGACATCGCCAGCCAACGGGAGAATCATGGGCGCCTTTGTAGCAGGCCGCGCCGACGCGAAAGTGGGCGGAGCAAGGTTGTGAGGTTCGCGCGAATCCAAGTTGGCAGCTTGTCCTGCGGGTCGATTGCCCATTGCAGCAAAGAGCCGTTCATCGTTGCCTGGATTGCCCGCGCGAGCTTATCAGCGTCACACCGCTCGAGCTCTCCGGCAGCGATAGCCTCGTGAATCAACGAACGGATCTGTTCGCGTATCGCGCGTGACTGTGTGAGCGTGAGGCGCTGGTACTCCTTGTCGGCCAGATCCACCTGAAGAAAGGCGAGGTGATTCGCAAGCGCTGCGGGCGTTTTCACGTGACGCGCCATTTGGTCGCCCAAGCCGATCAGAGTCTTGTAGGGCGAGCCATATATAGCGCGCATTGCCGTGAATCGCTCTTCGACGCGCCCAATCGAGCGTTGCAGGAGTGCCAGCAACAGTCCTCGTTTGGACCCGAACCGATGCAGAAGCGTGCCGGGAGAGATACCTAGCTCCGCTGCGACATCGGCCAGCGTGAGGCGCAGGATCCCCAGACGGGCGATGGCGCGGGCCGCCGCGTCGAGAATGGCGGCATCTGAATTGGCCTGCGGCCTTGGGCTCATTATTGAATGACCGTGCAATTAATAATAGGCCTTGCGGGCCGACCACACAATCATCCCGGATTTTCACGGCCGGGCGCGTACTGGCGCGTGAGCAGAAGGGCGTGAACTCTCAGGGGCCCAGTCGAGGCATTCGGCTGGCTGGACCCACAGGGAATCGCGTCCAGTGCGGCGATTGCGTCCAGCCATTCGTCGGCGGGTAGATCTGAGTCGGTCAGCGAATCAAGTTCCATTTCGACTGCGGCGCATTGTTGCGTGGTCGCGACGCGTCGGGCACGAGTCGCGACGATCGAACGGGCCGTTCGCAGGTGAGGCGGGGCGCTCTGGATCGCGGAGTCGATGCGACCCGTGATCTGCTTCCGACGAACCCCGCTTGATGCTCCAACCCCTGCCGCGGCGGATGCCTTCTCTCGCGCGTACCAGCTCTCGATCGCCCGAACTGCGCGCTCGGACTCGGGGGATTCTGTGGGGATCTCGTCGGCACCGGCGCCCATGCACGCTTCGATCTGCGTGTCAACGTCGGCCGACACCGAGCCCGCAATTCCAACTACTAGCCATGGTGGTGAGCACGTGGACCCGCGCGCACAGTCACCCAGGGATACTGCGGCTACGAAGCCCGAACTAGGCGCGCTTACCGTTGCGACGATTGTGTCCTCGTTCTCCGCGTCGTCACCTGTTACCCAGGTCTGAAGGATCGACCGAAGGCGTTCGGTCTTCGCGGGCACGCTCTCGGCCAACGAGGCGGTGTTAGGCGCGCTGCTGCCAACACGAGCGGCCACTTTCAACGGATCTGCCGCGCTGGTCCCGACCGAGCTTCGAGCGATGATCCATTTGCGCTGCACGATCAACTCGGCGTCGAGTATCCTCGCGGTGCTTCGGGGCGGCCGCAGTAGATGAACGTGGACGCATGCGTGACGCGACCCCATTCTTGCCACGCGTCCAGCTCGCTGTTCCATTCGCGCGAGTGTCCACGGGATATCCAGGTGCACGACTACTTCGGCGTCCTGAAGATTCACTCCCTCACTCAGCAAGTCGGTTGTAAGGAGCAGATCGATCGCTTCAGCAGGCCTTGGCGGCGGAAAGTGGCTGGCGAGCGGAGCGAAGCGGCCGATCGCTTCCCGTCGTGTGAGCGCGCCTCCGGCGACTCTCGCGCCGTGAGACGTGAGCATCGCAACGCGCCCCGCAACGGCCAGTCGGCGGAATAACATTGACACTGTCTCAGAGTACTGAGCGAACGCGACGATCTTCGCACCGGGATGCGAGATCCTGATATTCGTGATGATTTCGGCCCGCTCAGCGTCCAGCGCGCTTGCGGAAGAAAACCGGGCACGCAACTCCCGCAACGCTTTCAGGTGCTCACGAACAGCCTCGAGCAATTCAGCATGTCCCAAAACGGGCGCGGATAGAAGCTCCGGAAATCCCAGTTGCAATGCACCCTCGCCGTAAGTCCACGTCTCCAGCTCGCGCGCCGTTGGATAGGTGCCGGCTTCCAACGAGGCGCAGAGCGCCGTCGCCCGAGCGATGCGTCGACTAACTGCCTCCCGGAGCGCGGCTTCGCTCGATGCCCACTGATGCACCAGCCCCCGACCGATGAGAACACCGCCGAGTCCGCCGTCGCGGACTGGAAGCGGCGGCGGAAGATTCATCAACTCATCGACGAGGCTCGCGGTGTCGGAGAGCTGGTGATGCGTCGCGGGCAGTACGGCGGGAATCGTCAACGTCCCCTCCAATTGCGCGTGCTCGCGGCGGACGACACATAGCCCAAGCTCGGTGGATGTCATCGAGCGTGCCCTCGACCCTAGAAACAGGGACAGCAGTGCGACCAGATCGGCGCGTCGATTGTGAATCGGTGTCGCGCTCAGGAGCATCACCCGCGCTCCCCGGGTGAGCGATGCCAGCGCGAAGTACCTGTTGGTCGCGGGATTTCTTGCGTGGTGTGCTTCGTCCACGACAACGAGATCGTAGGGCGCGCGCGCCGGTGCCGCAGCATTGTGCCGGCGAAAATCGTCTGCATCTGCGCGGCTCAACGCCTCGAACGTGACAATGTCCGCGACTGTCCGCGTTGCAGTGAGTGCGTCACGCCACATCGAAACAAGCGCCGCGGGGGCGACGACGAGGCAGCGTGCGTATTGCTGCGCGACCGCGGTTGCAACGTAAGTCTTGCCCATGCCCACATCGTCGCAGAGCAGCGCACCGTTGAACTGCTCCAGGGCGGCTCGCAAACGTGTCGTCGCGGATATCTGGTGCGGCTGGAGTGAGATAGCTCCGACTCTTACGCGCGACGAAGATTCGGCGAGGATAAAGCGGGCAATCCGTGACCGCACGACCGCGGCGGATGCTAATCGCAGTGGGTGGTCCACGAGAGCAAAGGTTGCACGTCAGCGAGACACAGCTGGTACGCGCCGAGCACTGCGCCCAGAATCTCGTCATCGGTGGGGATATCACCGTGCATTGCCCGTTCGGCGAGCGGAGCCAGCAGGTTGCGAGCACGATTCCAATCGACAGGAATCGGAAGCAGCGACAAGGTCCAGCCCAGGTACCTCCGATAGCCGCCACGTGCTGGCTCGGCGATCGAGTTGAGCCAGGCCGCCGCCAGCGAGCTGTTGAGAAGCGTTGCCAGAGAGTGGGCGTCGCCGATGGTCTCGCAGCTCACAACGTAGCAACTGTTCAGAGCGATGAACGGCTCGCGCGCTTCGACGACGGTCGCGCGCGGAGTCAATCCGAAGTCGGCCCATATTACCCGTGGCTTCGCGTGACTCGCGCTCTCGGTGCGGAACACCGACCACCACGGGAATCGCCCGTGAAGATCGCTTCGCGCGCTCAGCGTGTCATGAAAGGGAAGCAGCCATCGCAGCGCGAGCGGGGGAAGCGCCCGTCGAGGTCGATCGTGCTCGTCGTGCGGCCACACCAGATACTCACGCGGCCCCGCAACAGTCCATTTCTCCAGCGTCTCGCCGCGAATGAGTGGGCGAAGCACGTTGCGCTCGATTAGTCCTGTTCTGCTGCCGCCGCTTATGCACGCTAGATCTCCGTCGATCGACTCGACGCGCACGATGTAGGCGCTGTTGCATCCCGTCTTGACACCCAACAGCGGTCGGCCGAAATCGCTGCGAAACAAGGGCGCGCCCGCGCGCGCAACGCGATCGAACGATCTGCGCGCGAGCGGAGGAATGAGCACCCATGGACTACCGGTTGTTCTATCGAAGGACAACATGTCGCGAGGGCAGGTCCAACGGATGGTGCCCTGCTTCGTCCGGACGGCCGCCATCACGGGGTGCCGACTATCATCAGAGCGGTTCGGAGATCCAGATTTCTCCTGGGAGACGACGCCCAGCATCCGCCGACGAACAACAAGAAGCGACGGATAAACGGCGGCGTCGAATTGCGAATTCGAGTCGGCCAGATCCTCGAGCGCCACAACGTCCGTGCGGTCGAGAAGCAGGTGACGCACTCCGCCGCCCGCCAGCGAACGCCACAACTTGGTTGGAAGTAGAAGCGCCAAGGTCCCGCCGGGCCGGAGCAGCTCAAACGATCGTTCGACGAAGAGCGCTGCCAGGTCGATCTGGGCCGCGAATCCGCGCCCAGCGCCGGCAGAGCTCGCACCGCTTTCCCACGCAGCATTGCGGTAAACTGTGAAATCCCGCCTCAGTCGCTCGCGCGATGTCTCCGCGATGTGGTGCACGCGCACCCAGGGTGGATTACCGATGATCACATCGAACCCTCCGGTAGCGGCCACATCGGAGAAGTGAGCGGCAAAGGAGAACGGGAGCGCGGCGCCCGCGCGTAGAGCTTTTGCTCGTTGCGCGTTCTCTCTGAGACGGTACCTGATGGCGGCGAGACGGACCCGCGTCTCCGTCTCGGGAGCGTGACGGTCGCCAAACAGGTCCCTACTGCGCAGCGCAATCAGCATCTCCCTACGCTCGGCACTTAGTCTGATTCCTCTACGCGTCAGTACATCGATTGCGGCCGAGCGCTCGAGACGATCGAGGGCGCGCGCAAGGGTGCGTTTCCTCGGGCCCACGGCCCTCATGTAGCGAGCTCGCAGACTTCCGATTTTGCTCCCGCTGGGCAGAGTGTCGCGATCATCGAAGGCTCCGCCAGCGAGCGAATCGCCGACGCGGATGTGCCGGTCGAGATTCGGAAGAGGAGCTATGCGCATGGGGTCGACGTCGTCGCTCTCGATCACGATCGACAGCCACAGACGCAGCTCACAAAGCCAGACAGCCATAGGATTGAGGTCGACGCCAAAGATCGACGATGCCAGCACGCGCCGCCGGATGTCAGCGACGGAGCCAGGTTCACCGTGCTCCTTCCGAAGCGCGGCGATCCGCTCAAGCATCTGAACGAGGAACGCGCCGGACCCGCACGCCGGATCCAGAAGCCTGATTCGGCGAAGTACCTCTATCTGAGCCCCGCTATCGGGAAGCGATGCGAGAGCGTGCCCTGTAACATCCTCCACCAGATCCTGGGGCGTATAGAACGCGCCGCTCGTCTTGCGGTCCGGTGCCGCCATGAGAGCCTCGAACGTCTTGCCGAGGATCTCGGGATCGATCGAGGATTCAGACCAGTCTGTCGAGTCTTCGCGTCCACTGAAGCGGTAGTGTGAGAGAAGGGAGCCGAAAGCATTTCCGAACGATTCGTCGGTGAACACGGAGCCGCGTCGCTGCTTCTCCAGATGAGATCGGGCGAAAAGGCCGCCGTTGAGGAACGGAATTCGCCCGAACTGTTTCGCACGCATCGAGCGTGCTCGCACCGCTGTGTTGAGCGTTCCGAAGAAAAGAGGCTCGAGGACCTTCTGCTGGTATCGCCCGCCTTCGGAGATGCAACGCGAATATCCGTTGCTCAGAAAACCGAAGTCGCCATTGAGCCACCCTCTGGCCTCGAGAAACGCGAGGAAAATGAGTCGCGAGATGTAGAGCAACGCGAGCTCGTCCCGCTCCGCCCGGCTCATTCGGCCACTCAGGGAATCGGCGAGCTCCGCGACGACGCTTTGAAGAGCGGAGAAAAATCTCCTCGTGATTGCTTCGCGCCCGAGGACATCGAGCCAACGGGAGTGAGTGACGAGGTCCGATTCGCCAACGACCGCGGCGAGCGCGCAGAGAGTTTCGGCATCGCTCGTGTAGAGCTTGTCCGGACTGCAAACGAGTGAGGCGACGCGAACTCGTGATCGTGACGACGTCCAGCAGGCGATCGCGAGCTCGTCGTCGGCCCGCCGGAACGCGCAGACGATCCAGAGAAATTGTGGAGCGCTCGTCGAAAGGGCCTTTGCGGTAAACCCAAGAGTTTGCCGGAGCTCGCAAGCATCATCCAGCTCGAGGACCAGGCCACGAAGACAATCCGTTCCGAGTGCGATCTCTGCGGAGCGGATGCTGTCGGGAAGCCCCAGCGTCGCACGCGCCTTTCTGTCGAGCGGAAGCGAGGGTCCCCTGAAACCCAGCTCCCCCAGAATCGAATTCGCTCCCTCGATTGAGCGACTACGTCGCAGAAGTCCAAGAGCACGCTCGAGACCTTGCACGGATCGAGCGTAATCGGAACGCGGTGGCTGATTTGCATCATTTGGCGGCTACGCCGCGCGAATCAACGCTGAATTACGAATGGCCGCCTGACCGCGGTCACTGCGAGATGTACGTCCGTCCCTTCCAGCTCACGCGCCGGCCGCGGATTACGGCGGTGAAGAATATGTACAGCAGGATCAGCGCACCGAGGGGATACACCAGCGCATAGAGCGGGCTCTCTCGTATCGTGACGTAGACCCCGATCCACCAGAGAAGCGTCACGCCGCCCGAGATCGCCGCCCACAGCATCAAGGTGCCGCTGGTTGCGAAGCCGAATACCGCGAGTACCAACGCCAGTGGCGGAAGCAGCTCGAGCAACGGCGGCATCAACAGAAAGAGCGGAAAGAGCGTGTGCCCAACTTTCCCAAAGGGCATGGAATCCAATCCGCCCGCGAACACGTTCTTCCGCCAGCCGCTGATGATCTCGCCCAGCGAGGCGTACATACGTGTCGATAGCTGATTGAGGCCGAGCATCAGCACCACTCTCTTGCGCGCGGCGAAAAACTTCTGCGCGAGCATCATGTCTTCAGCCACGGAAGTGCGCGCGCTCGCGTGTCCACCGATTGCGTTGTAGCTGTCGTGCGTGACGAAGATGCATTGTCCGTTGGCGATCTTGTTGCTCACGCTTGTCGCCTTGGTCACCGACTCCGTGCCGCCGTAACGCATCGAGAGAATCGTGAAGATCTGCGGCTGGATCACCTTCTCCCAGAATCCACCGAGCTCCTGGCGACCGGCAACAGAAAAGAGCTGGGCCCTGTTGCGGCGCATTGCGTTCATCGAGCGCGTCACCAGATCCGCGCCGTGGACCGTGTCGGCGTCGGTGAACTGGAGGACGCTGCCGCGCGCGATCTTTGTGCCGGTCGCGCACGCCCACTGCTTTCCGAACCAACCCTCCGGAAGTGGCGGGCTTGTCACTATACGCGCGCGCGGATCACGCAGAGCCACCTCGCGCGCGATCTGCGCCGTCCCATCCGTGGAGCTGTCGTCGACGACGATCAGCTCGAGATTCGGGTACGTCGTCGAGAGAATGGACGTCACGCAACGCGCGATGTTGTGCGCTTCGTTGCGCGCCGGAACGATCACGCTGACGAGTGGCGGATTCTCGGGAGGGACGTCGCTCTCGTCGTCCAGCGAGCGCGAGTGGCGCAGCCGGAAATACGTCACGACCAGTGGAATAATCCACGGTAGCGACCAGAGAACAGCGCCAGGAGAATGCATCAACAAAAAAACGGGGCGCCGCAGATCCGCGACGCCCCGCTGGATTGGGAAGAGTTAACGGGCTCCGCCGCCCCCACCTCCGGGCGGACGGCCACCACCACC
>DASWGL010000306.1:0-3690 GCA_036393735.1 Gemmatimonadaceae bacterium
GCGGCCAAGAACTTAGGCGAGCCTTTAACGTTCTACACAACGCTCTTATTGGAACGCGCGGTGGGGGCAGATTTGCGGACAGTTCAACGGCAATCATACTCGCGCGTGAAAGCGACGCGCCAGGGGCGCTCGCCGCGCTAAAGCAGGCCGGAATACGAGCATTAGCGTCCTAGTCGGCGACTGCAGCCGCGTGACGGGTCAGGTGACACTTGGGGCGACACCCCCAAACGCCGCCGCATCGAAGATCGCGATGCGCTAGTCTTGGCGCATCAACGGGCTACGAGTGGGAGGCAGGGCGCGTCTGAGTGGCGGCGACTTAACGCGACGTTCGTACCTCGTAGTTTTGGCTGCGTCTAAATGCAGTGCGAATTAATCAGCTGGCTTTTTCGTCCAATTAGTTGAAACAACGTTCAGTAGCGCAGAATAAAAGAAGGATCACGTGATACGGACTCAGCCCAAACCCGATATGGGACCTCGCGTGCTCACGGTGCGCGAGTTGGCGGGTTACTTGCGGGTGCATCAGAGCACAGTCTATCGCCTGCTCAGGGAACAGAAGCTGCCCGCGTTTCGGGTTGGCGCCGACTGGCGTTTCAACCGCGAAGCGATCGAGCGGTGGATGATCCACGAACAGAAACGAAGCTGATTTGCGTGCCGCGTGATCGAACCGTCATCATCGCGTGACCACTGCCCGCGAATGAGCCGATCGGTCCACTGGAACCGTTCCGCCAAATCATCGGCGGGTCGCGGCGTCCGCCGGCCCCAAAAGACGAGACCGCGCCCGTGAGCTCATCGAATCACCGCACACGGGAACTTCAGACGGATCGACTGACGCACCAGGCGTCCCCCGTCGGATGGCGATGGATGGTATTACCGAAGGGGATCGCTAATGTGGCAAGGTCGCCGTACTTGGAAGGTGAAGGTGGTTCATCGCGCCGATCTTGTCTCAGATACCCATGGTTTGGTTCGGCCCGAGGCACTCGATGCGCTCCGGGGCTCGGACCTCATTATTATTCATTGTGGCGACATTGGCCACCCAGCCGTTCTGGAAGCGCTCCGAGCCCTTTCACCGGTCCGCGCGACCCGCGGCAACAACGACAAGGGCGCTTGGGCCTCCAGCCTTCCGACATACGACGTCGTCGCGGTCGGTAGCCACGCGATCTACGCTATTCACAACCTCGCGGAGCTCGACCTCGATCCGGCCGACGCGGGCTTCATCGCGTTAGTCTCCGGCCACCCTCACAAGCCCGTGATCGAGAGGTGCGGCAAGACTCTCTTCGCCAACCCCGGCAGCGCTGGTCCGCGGCGCTTCACCATGCCTGTCACGGTTGCCACACTTGCCTTGCGCTCCGGTCTATGCGAGGCGAAGATTGTCGAACTCGCATTATCTCACCAGAGCCGTAATCGGGGACCTTCCGACTGATCAACTGCGATTTCGTTCATGTCGAAGTTCCCTCGTCGTCGGCCAGCGGCGCTTGACGATCAAAGCGAGCGAGTGGCTTAAACGCTCCGGCGGGCTAGCAGGCCTCCGATAGCAAGGCCGCGCGGTCACCCCCCGCCGTTATTTGCCTAACTGCTGCAGCCGCGGGTTTGGGTGCTGCGCTTCTGATTCGTGAATGCGCGACCCTACTGCGACTGCGCTTTTGTCTCTAGCGGGTGAGTAGCCCGCCTGTGCTATGTGGGTGAGGGCGGCTTCGCCACTGGCGCACGGGTCTACATCGAGATGCCGCAGACTTCATGCGGGCACCGCTACGTCCGGTTCTACACGAGATATCGAGAGTAGTGTGTGACTGCCCATTATTCATTCTAGACAGCGCGGTTATGCACTCTGTCTGATGCCGGAGACCTGGGAAGCAATACGCGTGCTCATGCATCCCAGCACGCAGCTTGCGCCTCGGCATACCGATCGAGCTCTCAAGCCGGGCAGAGGCGCCAATCGCTGGCGCCAGGAAATATAGCCTCAGCGAAGCCGGCCGGCGACTTCTCCGGACCTCTTCATGTTTCACGGAAACGGGACAGTGGAGTTACAACCGAAGCGGCCCGAATGGGCTGGCGCGTCCTACTAGCGCAGCGAACGCAGCCAATCAACCCGGCGGTAGAGCAGAGCCGTGTGACACCGGGGAATCGAGGGTATGGGCAGCTACGCGGAGTTTAAGGAGCACCAGAGGAGCAGCTCACAGCGAAGGCGCTGCACACGGATGCAATATTGGACGACCATCCAAGTAAATGGGAACCGCATTAACCCACGGTCTTCTTCGGAATTGTCAACTTTCGCGGCGCAGTTCGTGAGCAGGTTTAGACTAGCGCTGCTTCTATGCTACATAGCTTGTTTATGCGAACACTCGGACAGTTCATCGTTGAGCGGCGCAAGGAGCTGGGGCTGGCGGGACGCGAGGTGGTTGCGGAAGTTCGCAACTCCGATGGCAAGCCGATCTCGATTCCGTTTCTGGTTGACTTGGAGCACGACCGGCGCAAGCCTTCAGATGAGGTTCTGGAACAGCTCGCTAAGGTTCTCAAGGTCGATTCCGACATGCTCTATTTTCTGGCGGGAAGATTCCCAGCCGATCTCACTGCGCAGAGCATCAACAGTGCGGACGAACTTGCCGCCGCCTGGAAAGCCTTCCGGCGTGAGGTAAAGCGCAGGAAGAAGCCGTGAAGATGATCCCGGACAAGACCGGACGCTTCAGCCTGCGCCCCTACTGGGAGGTCGGCGAGCTGGAGCAAATGTGCGAGGAGACCATCACCGGCCTGCTCCGCCGGCGCTACGGCTTCGATCGCGTTCCGGTCCCGACCGAGGCCATAACAGTGCTGATCGAGCGCGATGCCGGCGAGCTGGATGTCGCCACGGATCTCTCCGACGAGGTCTACGACGGCTTCGGCGTGACCCTCTTCTATGTCGGCCGCAAGCCGACCGTCAAAATCGCGCGAGAGTTGTGGGAGCAGCGCAGCCGCAACAATCGCCTACGCATGACTCTCGCCTACGAGTACGGCCACGTTATGCTCCACACCTGGCTATACGAGAAGTACGCGATCTCGACGGAACCGCAGCGCTGTTACTGGAAGAGCCTCCATCCAGCTCGCCACGTGGTTGACTGGGCGGAATGGCAGGCCGGCTACGCCGGGGCCGCGCTGCTGATGCCGGAAAGCTTCATCAGGCGGGCAGCCAAGGCATACTTCGTCGAGCGCAAGGAGTGCCCGCCGGTCGCCAAAGACTCAGCGGAAGCGTCAAGTCTGGCGCGGCGCATTTCGCTCGCCTTCGACGTGTCGGTGGAAGCCGCGACGGTAAGGCTCGCGAAGCTCAGCTACCTCACAGACTAGACTCCGAATTGTCCTCCTTCCCAGCTCGCCCTGATCTCGGCTCTTGACAAACTACTCGGCTTCTCGCTACATAGCGAAGTAGTCAACACGCTGGCTAAGCAGCAAGTGCTCTGTCGAAGCACCAGCCAGCCAAATCCAAACTGAGAGGCAGTCGTGAACCAAGCATCACACGCGACCCGACCTTTTCTAACGGCCATCGGCGGCTTTGCCGCAACTCTCCTCACCCCCACCCATTGCTGGGCTACCGACCAGCCAGCCCTGCCGTGGGACTACACGCTCGATGTTATGCAGAATTACATCGCCGGACCCCTGGCACAGGCCGTCATTGTTGTCTCCAGCATAGTCGCGATGCTCGCTTTTACGCTGGCCGGCGAC
>DASWGL010000307.1:0-9508 GCA_036393735.1 Gemmatimonadaceae bacterium
CCGCCGCTCACGCCCTTGCCGAGCAGGTATACGGCTGAGAATCCGCCGAGCAGGTAGACGCTCGTCTGGAGCACGTCGGTCCAGACGACAGCGCGCATTCCACCGTGATACGTATAGATGAGAGTCAGGGCGCCGAGCACCAGAATAGCGACTGGCATGACGTACCGCTGCGGTACCGAGGGTCCGAGTATCAACGCGATCGGGATTGCCGTGGCGAACACGCGCACCGAGTCCGCGAACGCGCGGGTGACCAGGAAAACTATCGACGCAAAACGGCGCGTCCCGACGCCGAAGCGCTTCTCGAGCAGGGCGTAGGCGGTGACTAGATCACCCTGATAATAGCGGGGGAGCAGTGTGTAGGCGACGACGATGCGCCCCAACAGATAACCCGCCGCGATCTGCAGGAAGCCAAGATTGGTGGTATAGGCGAGCCCGGGGATGCTGATGAAGGTCAGCGCGCTCGTTTCCGTGGCCACCACCGAAAAAAGAACCGCCCACCATGGAATTGCGTGCCCCGCTACGAAATAATCCTTGGAATCCTTCTGATTGCGCCCGAGCCAGATCCCAAGAAGCGTGGTCCCGACGAGGTAGGATGCCAGTACAAGAAAATCGAGGGCGGTGAAATTGGTCTTCATTTCACCGCCCTCGAGTTGTACTGCTGGCCAGCAGAAGCTTTACGCAGAGAATGAGCTTCCGCAGCCACACCCGCCAGTCGAATTCGGATTCTTGAAGGTGAATCCAGAGCCTTGCATCGAGGTCACGTAATCAATCGTGACGCCGTTCAGGTATTGCGCCGAGAACGGATCCACGAACACGTTGAATCCTTCGCGCGGGATGACGAGGTCGTCATCCGCGGCGCGATCTTCAATGACCAGGCTGTACTTGAAGCCACTGCAGCCGCCGGGCTGGACGCTTACACGCAGTCCACCCAGCTCGGCGGTAACGCCTTCGGCGTCCATAAACTTCTTGACCTCGACGCCAGCATTTGGCGTGACAGAGAGATCGATTTCAGGTTGTGACGAGACAGACATTAATCCTCCGGTACTACATGAAATTTAGGCGGACGGGTCTACGCAGGGTAGTGTTCCGTTAGGCCGGTACACCTACTCCGGCTAGTGTTGCCGGCTCCTCCCGGAACGACCGCGCTATCCAGCTGAAGGCCACCACGGCGATGGCCAGCATTAACAGCCCTTGAGCGAGGTTTCCCAGCACCAGCTTTCCAATCCCGAACAGCGAGGAATACACTGCCACGATCCCCGCGATCCAGTTGGTCCAGGCAAGCGCGCCTCCGGGGATGCTTTCCCGTCCGAAGCCCGCCTGTTCTGACACTACCGCCCAGCCGGGGCCCCCGGGCCGCACGCGCCGATAGAACGCTTCCAGCACCCGATCGGGCTCAGGTTTGGTGGCAAAGGTCACCCCTAACCAGACGACTGTACTCACCGCTACGGTAACGAGCATTACCCAGGCATCGGCGCGGAGGTCGCTGGCGGGGAAGCGCGGCTTTATGACGTTGATCGCGGTGACCGAAACAATGAAAGAGGCAACCATCGCGCTGATCTCGCTCCAGGCGTTGATCCGCCACCAATACCAACGAAGAATCAGAACGAGTCCCGTGCCCGACCCGAGCGCCAGCAGGAATTTCCAGGCGCCTTCGATCGTTCCGAGATAATGGGTAACGACTGCTGAAGCGAGGAACAGGAAAATCGTGGCCCATCGTGAAATCGCCACGTAGTGCTTCTCGGTAGCAGTTCTGTTGAGGAACCGCTTGTAGAAATCGTTGACAAGGTAGGACGCACCCCAGTTGAGCTGAGTGCCAACGGTGGACATGTACGCCGCCGCGAAGCCCGCCATCATGAACCCGCGCCAGGGCGTCGGAAGAAGGTCGACGAACGCCTGAACGTAAGCAGCTTCGTGATCGTGTGTCGGGCCGATGCCGGCCGGATACAGGAGAATCGTGCAAAGCCCGGTGATGATCCACGGCCACGGCCTGATCGCGTAGTGCGCGACGTTGAAGAAGAGAGTCGCCAGAACGCCATCACGCTCTGTTTTGGCGGAAAAGATTCGCTGTGCTACGTAGCCGCCACCGCCAGGCTCCGCGCCCGGATACCACGCCGCCCACCACTGCACGGAGAGGAACACAAAGAGCGCAAGCAGCGGCATCCACGGGTAGGCTTCGATTCCATCCGGCGTGATCTTCACCGGAAGCACTGACAGCGCGGCATCCGCACTTCCGAAATGCGTTGTCAGTCCAGCCTTGAGCTGGTCCATCCCTCCGACGGCACGCACGGCGTACACGGCGAGAACGATCACAGCGCTCATCTTGATGACGAACTGGACGAGATCGGTCCACAGCACGGCCCACATGCCGGCGCCGGCTGAATACGCAACCGTGATTACGAAGCAGATCCCGACCGCGATTACTTCTCCAGGAACGTTGAATCCGAGAAGGTTCACGTCGCGAAGGCCGAGCGAGATCGTGAGGATCTTGATCATCGCCTTGGTGACCCAGCCCAGGATTATGAGGTTGATCGGGATGGCGAGGTAGAGCGCCCGGAATCCACGCAACACGGCCGCGGGTCGGCCGCTGTAACGGATTTCCGCAAACTCGACATCGGTCATGACGTGGGCGCGCCGCCACAGGCGGGCGAAGAAGAACACAGTGAGCATCCCACTCATCAGCATATTCCACCAGAGCCAGTTTCCGGCGACCCCATGCTGGGAGACGAGACCTGTCACGACCAGCGGGGTATCAGCCGCGAACGTCGTCGCGACCATGGATGCGCCTGCCAGCCACCAGGTCACCTGGCGTCCGGAGAGGAAGTACTCGCTGAGGCTCTCTCCTCCGCGTTTGGTGAAGTACAGTCCGATGCCTATCGAGAGCAGGAAGTAGGCAGCGACAATCGCCCAATCGATCGCAGTTAGCGCCATAGGTGGTGGATTGAGGTGGCCAGCCAAGACGTTTGCGTTTGCATTGCTAGCTCGCGTCGGTCAACATAAAGGACGCGAAAGAGTATCATTTGTTACCACCAGACACGACCAAACTTACCGGACTCCTATCGATGATGCGAACCTATCGCCTGCTCGCAGTTCTCCTCCCACTCTG
The DNA here is from genome assembly GCA_036393735.1 of Gemmatimonadaceae bacterium. Classification (GTDB taxonomy): domain Bacteria; phylum Gemmatimonadota; class Gemmatimonadetes; order Gemmatimonadales; family Gemmatimonadaceae; genus UBA4720. The sequence goes on from DASWGL010000307.1 coordinate 3,104, forward strand.
CGGCGGCTGCGTTGTCATCAGCAAGCAGATCGACCCCACTTCCGAGCTCGCCGAGGCCAAGGTCAGGCCCGGCATCACGGTTCTTCTCAGTGATAGCATCCACCTGATCAGAGGAAAGCGAATCGGGCTCCTTACGAACCAGACGGGCGTCAACGAAAAGGGCGCCTCCGACATCGACCTGCTCAGAGAAAAGAAGGCGCGAGACGCGGCGGTGAATCTGGTCCAGTTGTTCTCTCCCGAGCACGGACTGCGCGGCACTGAAGACCGCCAGAACATCGCAAGCGGAATCGACGAGAAGAGCGGACTTCCGGTCTATTCGCTTTATGGACAGCAGACGATGGCTCCGCCTGACAGCATTCTGCGCGGACTGGATGCGCTCGTGTTCGATCTTCAGGACATCGGCACGCGGACCTGGACGTACGTCGGCGCGATGGTGTACTCGATGCGCGCCGCGGCTCGGCTTCACAAGCCATTCATCGTGCTGGATCGCCCGAATCCGATCACGGGCTACATCATCGAGGGCCCCGTTCTCGACAGCTCGCTCGCAAACCCCGAGGACCCGGCGCCAGGGCGGCCCGGTCAGGCGTTCGCACTCTGGCCAATTCCTCTGCGTCACGGCATGACGATGGGTGAGCTTGCTCTTTATTTCAACGACGTGCTCAAGATTCGCGCTGATCTGCACGTGGTGCCGGCGCTGGGATGGAGGCGGGATGTCTGGTTCGACCTGACTGGATTGCCGTGGGTGAAGCCGTCACCGAACATGCCCGATCTCCACAGCGCGATACTGTATCCGGGTCTCGTGGCGTTCGAGGCGACCAATCTTTCGGTCGGGCGGGGCACACCAACAGCGTTTCAGCACGTCGGTGCGCCGTGGCTCAACGCCGCCGCCACGGTCGCGCTTCTCACGGACCGGGAGATTCCCGGCGTGCGGTTTTACTCCGAGAGCTTCACGCCCGTAGATGCGAGCGACGGGAAATACTCCGGCCAGACGATTCCGGGAATCAGGATCGTCGTGATCAACCGCAGCGCACTCCAGTCCGCGCGCGTCGGAGCGACCCTGTTGTGGGCGATCAACAAGACGGCGGGCACGAGGCTGACGATAAATAATCGCGACTTCGATCTGCGATTTGGCTCGCCCTCGGTGAGAGAGGCGCTTCTGCGTGGCGACGATCCCGACGTGCTGATCGATAAGGAGTACAAGTCGGCGTACGCTTTTAGAGAGGCGACACGGCAGTACTTGATCTACAGGTAGGCGGGGAACGGCAACTGAACGGGTGCCAGCCGTCAGTAGCGTAGATGCCAGTCATCCAGTTCACGACGCCCGGACTTGCCCCCGTGGCGTTAATGACACAAGCAACCTGCTTGTGCCCGACCCCACCGAGATAAGTCGGGGCGTCGTAAACTACCAACTCGCATCTCTGCCACTGATCGCTCGCACCCGTTCAGTTGCTGTTGATCGCTCGCACCCGTTCAGTTGGAGTTGCGTCAGCATGTCTTTTGCACAAGCTACCAGTCTCTAATCCAAGAATTCGGAGGCAGTGCATGCGCGTTCTCATGGTCTCGCTGTCGATGCTGGCGCTCACGGCGTGCGGTGGGCGACAAGTCGAAGTGCGCACCGGTCCCGAGCCAGCCGCTGACGTCGCCATTCACCTGACGAATAATCTGAGTCAGGCGGTCAACGTGTACGTCGTCAGTGGCGGAAACGACATCTTTCTCAAGCAGGTCTCGGCTAACAGTGTCGAGCACATTCCTGTGGCGGGAGTTCCGGCCGGCGCGACCGTGAATCTCCGTGCGGTCACGGTCGATGGAACGCGCACGTATACCAAGAACAACGTCACGCTCTCCAGCATGTACGATTGGCGCCTGCCTTGACGAGACATGTGTCTCGGCAGGTAGCCCGCGGGTGGCAATAGATCGTTGAAGCACTTAATTTTACGGGGCCGTCGTGTGTCACACGCCGGCCTCTTTTTTCTGCGCCGCCCGCCGGTGAACCGGCACGTCGGCACGCGTGTGCTCAACGCCGGCCCCAGGTGAATGCCAACTCCCACCGATTATCTGAAAAAAGGAGCACTCCGGGCGATAGAGCCGGCGATCAGCTTTCTGGCGCGCAACAACGTCAGCCCCAACGCGCTCACGACAGTTGGAACCCTGCTCACAGTGGCGGCGGCGGTCGTCTACGCCACCGGCCACATCATGACGGCCGGCTGGATCATGTCGGCGACGGCCTTTTTCGATGTCGTGGATGGCGAAGTGGCGAGAAGAACGGGGCGTTCCACGGTCTTCGGTGCGTTCTACGATTCAACGCTGGACCGCGTCGCTGATGGCGCTTTGATGGCCGGCCTCACCGTGTTTTACGCGACCAATCCCGTGCACCACAACATCTACATGGTTGTCGTGTGCCTGGTCGGAATAATCGGGACTTTTCTGGTCTCCTATACGCGCGCCCGCGCCGAATCACTCGGAATCGATGCCAAGGTGGGAGTGATGCAGCGGCCCGAGCGCATCGTGCTTCTGTCCGCTCCGCAGGCGCTGTTCGGCCTTTTCTGGAATGGTTGGGTGCTGATGAGCATCATCATCCTCCTCACGGTCACGGCGTGGATCACCGCCGTGCAACGGATCGCGTTCGTCCATCGTTTCACCCAGCATCCCGATAAGCCGATCCGAATCGTCAACGATCCAGTTTCCCCTACCCCCACCTCCACCACGCCCCCGCCGAAAACCGCGGGAATGCCGGCCTCACGCCGAGCGCAATCTTAAATCACAACGGAGAAAGCAATTGGCCAGATCGTCCTCTGGTGACGTCCCTAAATCGATAGCGCCGGCTACCGGCCGGCTGGGCATTCTGACACCGGGGCTCGGTGCAGTCGCCACAACATTCATGGCGGGAGTCGAGAGCATTCGGCGCGGCCGCTCCAAGCCGATTGGCTCGCTGACTCAGATGGCGACTATCCGACTCGGGAAGCGAACAGAAAAGCGCGCGCCGCTGATCAAGGATTTCGTGCCACTCGCCAAGCTCGACGACATCGTGTTCGGCGCGTGGGATCCGATTCCCGACGATGCGCTGACGGCAGCAAAAAAAGCCGGCGTCCTCGAGGACAAGGACATCGAGCCAATCGCGGATTTCCTGAAGGGCATCAAACCGATGCCCGCCGTGTTCGACAACAAGTACGTCACCCGGATTCACGGAACGAACGTGAAAAAGGGCAAGACGAAGCGCGATCTGGCCGAGCAGCTCCGGCAGGACATGCGGGATTTCAAGGCGAAGAACAAATGCGATCGGCTCGTGATCGTGTGGTGCGCCTCGACCGAGATCTACATCAAGGCCGGGCCACAGCACGCGACGATCGAGCAGTTCGAGAAGGCGATGGAGAAGAACGACGACGCAATTGCGCCGTCGATGCTTTACGCCTATGCCGCGATCATGGAAGGGATCCCCTTCTGCAATGGCGCGCCCAATCTGTGCGTAGACACACCGGCGCTACTCAAGCTCGCCCAGGATCGCGGGGTCCCGATTTCCGGAAAGGATTTCAAGACGGGACAAACGTGGATGAAGACGGTCGTGGCGCCCGGACTCAAGGCCCGCATGCTCGGCCTCGCGGGATGGTATTCGACCAACATCCTCGGCAACCGGGACGGAGAGGTCCTCGATGATCCACAATCCTTCAAGACGAAGGAGGAATCGAAGCTCAGCGTCCTGCACACGATTTTGCAGCCCGACCTCTATCCGGATCTGTACAAGGATTTCACCCACGTGGTCCGGATCAACTACTATCCGCCGCGCGGTGACAACAAGGAAGGCTGGGACAACATCGACATCGTCGGGTGGATGAACTACCCGATGCAGATCAAGATCAACTTCCTTTGCCGAGACTCGATTCTCGCGGCGCCGATCGTTCTCGATCTCGCGCTCTTCTCCGACTTCGCGCACCGCGCCGGCATGAAGGGAATCCAGGAGTGGCTGTCGTTCTACTACAAGAGTCCGATGGTCGCGCCCGGCCTGCAACCCGAGCACGACCTCTTCATCCAGCAGACGAAGCTAAAGAACACTCTGCGGCATCTCATGGGTGAAGATCAGATCACGCATCTCGGCCTGGAGTATTACGCGTGATGTTGCGTCGCCTCGTGTTCGTCTCTCTGGTGGCCGCGGCGCTCACGAGCTGCGGCTCAAATCCCAAGGTGATCGAGCTACGACTGTGGTCCGATAGCTACGCCTTCAGGGTGACAGTGGATCCGATGCCCCCGAGGGCGCTGGAACCGATTCTCTATCGAATTGTCGTTCAGGACAAGAAAACCGGGCAGCCGATCGAGACTGGCGAAGGGAGAATCTTTGCCACGAGCGCGGACAGGGCGAACACGAGCGATGGCCTCAAGAAGGAAAAGGAGCTCGGTACCTACTCTGGCCGTCTTTTCTTTGCGACCAGCGGGGACTGGGCCGCGGCGATTCAGTTCCGCCGAGAACCGAATCCCCGGATGCCGCTCGAGCGAGTGGACTGGATTCAGACAGTCCGTCCCGCGAGCGAGCCGGGCACCTGATTCTCCCATGCGCCATTTTTTCAGAACACAGCTCACGCCTGTCGAGGTGCTGCGGATCGCTGATGAGTTCTTTCCCGAAATCGGAATGGAGCGCTCCGGGCACACAGCGCGCTCGCGATCGTTCGCCGGAGATCTGGGGACACTGCAGCTGAGCGTGCGCAAGGAAGGCGGACACTACACGTTCGTCGAGATTGCGACCGACCAGACAGGAGAGAGCCGCCTCGACCGCAACGCCAAGAAGTTCTTCGTCGCGCTGCACAAAGCGGGGGATCCTCGCCACCGCATCGAAGCGGCGTACTAACATGGCGCGGTCCGGTACGGCCGCGTCGAGGCCGGCGAATCTGACGAAAGAATCCGCCCGCTCCGATTCGAGCGGATCTCTCTCTCGCGAGCAGAAGCTCGAGCTCTACTACTATATGCGTCTCACCCGGTCTCTCGAGGAGAGGCTGGTCAATCTATACAGACAGACGAAAGTCGTGGGCGGACTGTTTCGTTCTCTGGGCCAGGAAGCGGATGCCGTCGGGAGCGCCTACGCCCTCGATCGCTCGAAAGGCGATGTTCTGTCACCTCTCATCAGGAACCTCGGATCGATGCTCGTGCAGGGGGCGAAGCCCAACGAGATCATCAAGCAGTACATGGCCAAGGGCGATTCGCCGACGCGCGGTCGCGAGCTGAACATCCATTATGGCGATCTGGAGCGCGGCTTCATCGGCCAGATTTCGCACCTCGGCGACATGGTGCCCGTGATGGCGGGCGTCACGCTCTCGTTCAAGATGAGAAAAGAGGATCGCGTCGGTCTCGTGTATGTCGGCGATGGCGCCACATCGACTGGTGCGTTTCACGAGGGAATCAATTTCGCAGCCGTGCAACGCTGCCCGCTCGTCGTCATCGTCGAGAACAACGGCTATGCCTACTCGACGCCACTCAGCAAGCAGACCGCGGCGAAGCGACTGGTCGACAAGGCGATCGGATACGGAATTGCGGGCGAGCAGGCGGATGGCAACGATGTGATCGCGACCTACGAAGTGACGAAGCGCGCCGTTGATCGCGCGCGGTCGGGTGGAGGTGTCACGCTGATCGAGCTCATTACCTACCGCAGAAAAGGACACGCGGAGCACGACAATCAATCGTACGTACCGCCAGGGGAGATCGATCGGTGGGCGAGCGAGAACGATCCGATCGACCGCTACGTGAAAGTGCTACATGGTGAAGGATTCGAGAAAGCAGCGCTTGATGCGATCGATGCGCGGGTGAAGGAGGAGATCGACCGCGCTACGGACGAAGCTGAAGCGTCGCCGATGCCCGATCCGACCGATGCTCTAACGGGGGTCTACGCCGATCCACCGGCGATGCCGCCCCTCTGGTTCAGAGAGGGAATCACGTCAGCGGTAGAGTCGCACGAACGCCCCGCCAGCTGGGGGACGCACGATGTCTGAGGTGACTTACCTGGAGGCGATTCGGGAAGCGTTGTTCGAGGAGATGGACCGCGACAAAAACGTGTTCTGTCTCGGCGAGGACATCGGCGCGTACGGGGGCGCGTTCAAGGTCACCGAAGGATTGGCGGCCAAGTACGGCGAGCAGCGAGTGATCGACACGCCGATCTCGGAAGCGGCGATCATCGGGGCCGCCGCGGGCGCCGCACATATGGGAATGCGCCCTGTGTGCGAGATGCAGTTCATCGACTTCATCTCGACGGGCTATGACATGCTGACCAACTACGTCGCGACCGCGCGCTACAGGGCGATGCTTCCGTGTCCGATGGTGGTGCGGGGACCGAGCGGGGGGTACGTGAGAGGGGGGCCGTTCCATTCACAGAATCCGGAGGCGGCGTTTCTCCACACCCCCGGCCTGAAGATCGTGTATCCGGCGACC
>DASWGL010000308.1:0-2538 GCA_036393735.1 Gemmatimonadaceae bacterium
GTAGTTGCTGAACTTTTTCATTTGAATGTCGGTGTTGGTAGCGTGAACGGCACGTCAGCTGTGCTCGCGCCGAAAGCGAATATCGCTCGAATCTCAAGGAGTCTGTGACGAAAGCGGTGAATGCTGCGTTAGCTGTGCTCACGTGATAGAGAGTATCGCTCGATCTTCTTGTAAAGGTTCGACCTCGGCATCTCCACTGCGCGCGCGGTCTCGGACACGTTCCAGTCGAACTCGCGCAGCTTGTTGAGCAGGAACGCGCGCTCCGCGGCGTCCTTGAATTCCTCGAAGGTGCGGCACTGGGTGAGTGTGGCGAGTCCCGCGTCGTCGAGCGCGCGCTGGCCAGCCAGCCGGTCAATGTCGCGCGCCGATATCTGGGAGTCGGGGGCGAGAATCAACAGTCGCTCGACGGTGTTCCGCAGCTCGCGCACGTTGCCTGGCCAGTCTAACGAGCTCAATCTCTCCAACGCATCCTGCGTGAAAGTCCGCGGCGGAATTCCTTCCCGCGCCGACAGTGTCGCGGCGAAGTACTGCGCCAGCGTCGGGATATCCTCGCGCCGCTCTCGAATTGGCGGAACGTGGATCGGAACAACATTCAGGCGGTAGTACAGGTCCTCACGGAATTTTCCGGCCGCGATCTCGTTCTCGAGCGTCTTGTTCGTCGCTGCGATCACCCTGACGTCGACCGAGATCGGCTTGGCGCCGCCGATGCGGGTGATGACGTTGTCCTGCAGCACGCGCAGTACCTTCGCCTGCGCCGCCAGGCTCATGTCGCCGATCTCGTCGAGAAAAAGCGTTCCCTTGTTCGCCTGCTCGAACTTGCCGGCGCGATCCGAGATCGCGCCGGTAAAGGAGCCCTTCATGTGGCCGAACAGCTCGCTCTCGATCAGCTCACCCGGAATCGCGGCGCAGTTCACCTCGACAAAAGGCTTGGTCGCGCGTGGTGACATGCGGTGAAGCGCCCGCGCCACCAACTCCTTGCCCGTCCCGTTGTCACCAGTGATGAGAACGCGCGCCGGCGTCGCCGCAACCTTTTCTATCTTTTCCATCAGCGCCCGCATCACGGGCGTCTTGCCGACGATCTCGAACGGAGCGTCGATCGATTGCTTCAGTCGGGCGTTCTCTTCCTGAAGATCGAGATGCGACAGCGCGTTCCTGAGCATCACCAGGATGCGGTCGGTGTCGAGGGGCTTTTCCAGAATCTCGTAGGCGCCGGCCTGCGTCGCTTCGACGGCCGTGCGAATCGTTGCATGGCCGCTGATCATCACGACCGTAGCCGCGGGATCCAGCTCGCGCAGTTTTTTGAGCGCCTCCATCCCGTCCATCCCGGCCATCTTCACGTCGAGAAAGACGAGATGCGGCCGCCACTTCTGATATTCGGCTATCCCGTCCGTCGCGTTCGCGAGCGTGTGCACCTCGTACCCCTCGTACTCGAGGAGCTGTCCCAACGCCGCGCGGATTCCCTGCTCATCATCGATGACGAGAATCCTGCGACTCACCGGACACTCTTGTAGAGGGTGATCTTGCCATTGGCGATGCGCACATCTGAAATGTAAGCCGGCATCACCATCGGGAGCCCGTTCCTGGAGATGCCTTCGACCTGCTTGCCGCGCTTCATCTGACTTACCAGTCGCGGTATCAGGGACGTTGGCACGTCGAGTCGTCCGAGCTTCACCTCCTGGACGAGGAATTCCCCCAATCCAGGCTTGAGCACGTTGATCGTGCCCCCGAGACGGACGCTATCGCGTTCACCCAGCAGCATTCCGAGTGGGCCGAGGTTCTTGGAACCGCCGAAATCCTTGAGCTCGACCTCCGAGCGGACGTAAAGCCGATCGCCCACGATCTCCGCTTCAGCATTCTTCGCCGAGGGCGGCAGCTGCTTCGCCAGCACCAGGAAGATGTACGAGGCAGCCTCGCTGGGACTCAAATTCGCGAAGACCGGACCCGATTGTCGTCCCAGCGATTGCACGGCGACACGTCCGCGCTCGGCGTCGGCCTCCGTTAACGGTTGCCAGCCCGTGTTTACCGAAGTTGCAGTTCCTGGCGCCGTGGCCGAGGCGTTACTGCCGGTGGGGGAGTTCTGGACGGCGTACCAGTACCATACGCCAGCGATGATTACGATGATGAGAATGAAGCAGCCGATGCGGCGAAAAAAGCCTTTCATTTCCCCGGAGCGTGGAGGTTGAGTGACGAGGGAGAATACCCACGCACCTGCCGTGCACGCTAGTTGCCGGGACCACCCCTCTCGCCCCGGGGACCTTCACCGTCTCCACGCCGCAATCCTGGCGATTTGACACTTTCGGGAACCTTCGCCCATTGCGCGGGCGTCAGAATCGCCTTCGCGTCGTTGATCCCTTGCGTTGCCAGCTTTCTTGCCTCGGTGATCAACGGCTGAATCTTGGTGAAAACTGTCATTGGGTCCGGATTCTGTGTCGTCGTGTCGCCAAGGATGGTAGCGACTTTTTCGATCAGCGAATCCGATTTCACCTTGAAAGCGTCACCCGCGGTCTGCAGCTTCGCGGTCTGATCTGGCGTGAGCTC